>JARGFC010000103.1:0-17128 GCA_038397925.1 Treponemataceae bacterium | reverse complement strand
TGTCCAAAGTTATCGCTAGCAGTATCTGCTGAGTATTCCTCTTTCATATTCATCGCTCGTATCTGTCCATATGAAACAAAGTCATCTTCGCTTATGCTTATAAGTTTACCAAGTTTGGGTTTGTGCTTATCTGCAGTCGACACACATAAAAGCTCTGCTTTTTCAGTCGCAATTTTTAAGGCATTTTGACGAGCCTTGTCAGCGTATTCTTTTGTGTTTTCAACTGTAAAATTTACATTATGAATACTTTTGATTCCAGACTTTAAAAGCTCACTTATAAAATTTTCATAGGAGCTTAAATCATTTATATGAACAGTATAATTTTGATTAACTTCGTAACCTATAAAATTTTCGCGTCCTTGTACATAATTATATTTTGGATAAACAGTCACTCCGTTTATGCTAATATTTTTTTCTACGATATTGTACTTTTTAAAAAGTTCCGAAACAGACTTTTTAATTTTATCGTTTTCAAGCTTTGCTGTTTCCAGTTGTTCATTTAAACTACTAACAGAAAAAGAAATAACTGCAGTATCCGGATTTACATAAATACTTGAAGTTCCCACTACAGAAATCGACCTCAATGGCTCGTTTATGTTTTTACCCTTCGCACAAGAAAAAAAGCCTGGCATAACTACTAAAAAAGCAATTCCTAATAAAAAATTTTTAACTTTCATAAAACTCTCCTTAAAATAGAATTATTGTCTATTAATTTTGACGACTAAAATAGCGTCGACTAATTTAATTGTCTAGTTTTGCTGACGCAAAACATCGCTTATTATAGTGCCGTTTTTCGTTCCTCAAAACGGCGGAAATTCAACAGTTTCGTAAAACTGATGTTTGCTCAACTGTCGAATTTTATTGTTACTTAATAATATAAAAACAAGCAAATTAAAATTAAAGTTACAAAATTACAAAGTTTTAATTTTGCGAAATGGTGAAATCGCAGGTTTTGCACCTCACGAAACATTGCTCAAAACCAATTCTTATTATACAGAGCTTTATAATATGCAAGCAAGTTCATATCGAGAAATTGATGAGCAGGAAAAATAAATATGTTTAGGGAAGATATTCGGGAATATACAGAAAACCCATATTGATAAAAAAATTTATTATTTATCGATGTATTAATTCAAAAATAATTAAAAATTATGTAAACTAGTCTTGACATATATATATAATAGTTAACCTATGTAAACAAATATATTGAAACAAAGGGAAGTTGGGTGGAAATTTATTTATTGATACAAACAACCCCAAATACATGCAAAGTGAAGCAAGAAAGCTGATAAAATAAGTGGAGGAAAGAATCGTTGGAAAAAATTAAAGAGTATGATTTGACAAAAGGCTCAGTATGGTCCGGTATGTTGAGGTTTGTGTTGCCAATATTTTTAGGAGCTTTATTTCAATCTTTATATTCAACTGTAGATGCTATTATTCTTGGTCACTATGTTGGAAAAACTGCATTGGCAGCCGTAGATTCCATACATACAATTGTAAAGCTACCATTAAATTTTTATAATGGTTTAGCGTCCGGAGCAATGATTATTATATCACAGCTTTTTGGTGCAAAAGATGAAAAGTCCTTAGGAGATGCAAGTCACACATCAATCTTATTTGCCCTTGTGGCAGGAATTATCCTATCTTTGGCAGGAGTACTATCAACAAGCTTTTTTTAGATATTGTCAAAGTTCCTAGCCAAATATATAAAGATGCAAGAAGTTATTTATTAATATTTTTTAGTGGTATGTGAGCATCTATGATTTATAATGTGGCAGCTGGTATATTAAGAGCATTGGGCAATTCGAAAACCCCTTTCAAGTTTTTAGTAGTAACCAACATTATGAATATTTGTCTGGATCTACTATTTGTTGCAGTTTTCCAATTTGGGGTGGCTGGTGCTGCAGTCGCAACTGTACTTTCTCAAATAACATCAGGGATTTTGATTTTTATTACCTTACAAAGAACTAATTTACCATGCAGGATTTATATTAAAAAGCTTAAATTTCACAAAACACATTTACGAAGGATTTTTACCTTGGGTTTACCTATTGCAATTCAATCTATATTATACCCAATTTCCAACACGGTGATTCAAGCTAGTATAAATTCTTTTGGTGTAAACCACATTGCCGCTTGGGCTGTTTGTGGTAAGTTAGACTTTTTAGTTTGGATTATCTCAGCAGCCTTTGCTTCTGCTATTTCAACCTTTGTTGCTCAAAACTACGGAGCAAAGAATTTGAAGCGGGCAAGGAAAGGTGTGCTAATCGGAAGTATCTTAACAGGTGGATTAATGGCAATAATAGGTTTTATTTTGTATGTATGGCATGTTCCTTTGTCTAAGTTTGTTGTTGACGATGCGGAGGTAGTAGGGATTTTAACTGATATTATTCATTTAATTGCCCCCTTATATTTGGTATATTGTTTTACTGATATTCTTCCCGGTGCAATACAAGGAACAGGAGAATCAAAGCTACCTATGCTAATAACCTTAACGGGTATGTGCCTTTTAAGAGTCCTTTGGATAGTCCTAGTAGTTCCGAAAAAAACAACCTTTATGACGGCTATGTTTTCATATCCATTATCATGGGTGGTAACAGCTTTTATGCTTCTAATTTACTATTACATGAGGATGTCAAAACTTAAAAGGTTGCAATTAAAATAATTATTAAAAAAAGGAGGAACATTATGGAAAAAACTTGATAAAAAACAAAATATAAAAAACATAAATAAAAAAAATTTAATATCTTAATTTTAGAATGAGGAGAAATAAAATGAAAAATAAAATTAATAAGTCAATTATATTTTCTTTGGTTTTGCTTTGTATACTAAATTTAGTAGCCTGTACGAAAAAATCAGATTCTGAGGCAAAAGCAATTGAAGTCGATAAAAAAGAGAACAATTCCATAACCATTCCAAGATCAACTGATATTGGAGATATAAATGTTCATTTATATGATGGCGATATGGTTGCACAAGGGATTTGTTTTTGAAGGTTTGGTAAAAAATACAGCTGACGGTATAAAGCTATGGTTAGCTAAAAAATGGGATGTTTCCGAAGATGGAAGAGAATATACTTTCTATCTGAGAGATGATGTTAAGTTCACAGACGGAGAACCTTTTAATGCAGAAGCAGTAAAGCTAAATATTGATGCAGTTCAAGAAAACAAAAAAAGACATAGCTGGCTGGAGCTAAGTAATAAGATTCAAAACTGTGAAGTTGTAGACGAATATACTGTGAAATTAAAACTATCAGACCCTTATTATCCGGCACTAGTGGAGCTAGGGTTAACCAGACCATATCGTATGATGTCTCCAGCGACCTTCATTGATGGTAAAACATCTAATGGAGTAAAGGAAAACATAGGTACCGGACCTTATAAAATAGAGGAATATGTAGAAGATCAATATGCTACATTTATTGCCAATGAGGAGCATTGGGATAAAGCACCCGCTATAAAACATATAAAAATGCTTATTATGCCATCAGGTGAAACTCCACTTATGGCTATGATGAATGGCGAAGTGGATTTAATTTTTTCTAGAGATGTTTCAGGTCTTCTCAATATTGACTCTCTATTAAATTTAAAAGAGAATGAAAAGTTTAAAGTGGAATTTAGTCCGCCTTGTTCAACTAGATTTTTGCTTACAAATAATTTAAGTGAAAGACTCATTTCAGATAAAAATATAAAAAATGCCGTGTGGCACGCAATTAATAAGGAAGACTTTTGTAAGTATGTAATGTCAGAATTAGAGCTTCCATCTCAAACTGTCTTTGCTAGGAGCGTTCCCTATTGTGATCTGGACCTGGATTTAAAAGAATTTAATCAAGATAGGGCAAAAGAATTAATTGAAGCTTCTGGTTGGAAGTTTAATGAAAAAACGGGATATTATAGTAAAGATAATAAAACTTTGACTTTAGAGTTGGTATATTCAAGTACTTCTGAACAAAACAAAGCGATTTGTGAGTTTATCCAATCAAATCTAAAAGATGCAGGTATGGAAGTTGTTTTAGTTCCTTCTGAAGAAAATTCAGTTAGACAACTTCGTTCGGCGGGAAAGTACGATATTTATTTAGATCGTACTTGAGGGTTGCCTTATGATCCACAAACTAGTTTGACAGGATTATTTGCACCTGAATCCTACTTAAATTCAGTAATTGATCTTGCAAATTACGATTTATTGTATGAAAGTGTGCAACAAGCCTTAGTAACAACAAATGAAAAAGAGCGACAAAATCATTTTAAACAAGCATTAAATATTGTTCATGATGAAGCGCCCTTTATCCCACTGTCATACTCACAAGCAATTGTTGTAGCACCTAAAGATTTACAAGGAATTACTTTTAATCAAACACAGTTGGAGTTACCGATAGAAGATTTTTACTATTAAATTATTATACCATCTACATTTTTAAAAATGTGGATGGTAGATATTAATATTGCTTAGGTGACTAAAATGCTAATATATATTTTAAAAAGATTGTTGTTTTTGATTCCTATGGTTTTTTTAGTGTCATTTATTTCGTTTTTTTTAATTAATGCGTCAACTAAAGAACCTGCAATAACTGTATTAGAAGCGAGGGGGATACCTAGAATTAATAAAGAGTTAGTTGAAATTACAAATAAAGAATATGGATTTGACAAACCATTTTTAACTCGTTACAAAGAATGGCTTAAGGATGCCATAAAGTTTAAATTTGGAAAATCATTTATTACTCAAAATGATGTAAGTCAGTCAATTAAAGTTGCCTTTTATACACAATGCAATCAGCCTTGTCTGTTGCACTAGTAACAATAATCTTTTCTTTTACATTAGGAATCCTTTGTGTGATTTTTGAAGGGAGATTTATTGATAAGGCTATTAGATTTATTATGTTTTTTTTATCTGCAATTCCATCATATTTGATAGGAGTAGTTTTAATATGGTTTTTATCAGTTAAATTTACAGCACTTCCTACATGTGGAGCTGGTACATCTAAACACTATATTTTACCAACAATATCTATGGCTATAGGTTATTGTGGCTTTTATTTTCGTATGATCAGAAATTCAATGTTGGAAAATATAAATAAAAACTATGTGATTTTTTTACGCTCTTGTGGAGTAAGTGAAAGAAAAATTATTAAACATATTTTAAAAAACTCATTGCAGACAGTTATAACGACTTTTTTTATGGCAATACCTGCTATGATAGCCGGTACAGTGGTTATTGAAAATATATTTGCTTGGCCTGGATTAGGTAGACTTTGTGTAAGTGCAATATTTAACAGAGATTTACCAATCATACAGGCATATACCTTGTTGATTGCTGTTTTTTATTGTGTTTTCAATGTATTTGCAGATATTTTAAATGTCTTAATAAATCCTAAATTAAGGAAGCGTTAGAAAATGTGGAAAAAACTTAATCAAGACCCTGTTTTTAAAATTACTTTAGGATTTATTTTATTAATTATTTGCTTAGGCTTATTTGCTCCATATGTAGCAGTAAATAATCCTAATGAAGTTAATATCTCTTTAAAATATGCAAAGCCCTCAAAAGCTTATCCTTGTGGAAATGATTATTTAGGAAGGTGTATTTTTTCACGAGTAATATATGGTATAAGACCAAGTGTACTTTTAGTTTTATTAACTATGCTTATAACTATAGCCATTGGCATTATAGTTGGATTACTTTCAGGATATTTTAAAGGTAGAGTAGATGAATTTTTTATGAGATTATGTGATATATTACTAGCCTTTCCTGCAGAAGCTATGGTTCTTGCCAGCGTTGGTGTTTTTGGAGTGGGAATCAAAGTTATACTTATCACTATCATAGCCCTAAGGTGGCCTTGGTATGCTAGGGTATTTAGAACAGCTACAATGAAATATACTGATGAAAATTTTATTCAGTATGAAAAAGCTATAGGCAACAAGCATAGTAATATAGTTATTAAGCATCTTCTTCCTTCTATTTTACCTGAAGTAGTGGTTATTAGTAGTAATAATATTTCATCTTTAATTCTTGCGATTTCATCCTTTTCTTTTTTGGGCTTGGGAGTGCAAGCACCTAACCCGGAATGGGGAATGATGTTAAACGCAGCTAAAAATGTTATGCTTGTCCATCCTGAGCAATTGTTAGTTCCCGGAATATTTACTGCTGCCGTATGTGTTGCTTTTGCTTTTCTGGGAGATTGTATTAGAGATGCAATGGATATGAAGCATAGTAAATTTGGCGTATATAATAAAATAAGGGAGTGTGATTAAAATTATAAAGATACAAGATTTGACAATATTCGACAAGAGAAATCGAGAAATAATAGTTGATAAGCTCTCGTTTAATGTAAAGCAAAAAACATGCCTAGCCATCGTTGGAGAGAGTGGGAGCGGTAAATCAATGACAGTTAAGACTATTAATAAAACCCATAGACCTTGGATAGAATATACAGGAGAGATTTTATTTGATGGTAGAGACATTTTAAAGATGTCTAAAAATCAATTGCGAAATGTGAGAGGAAAAGATATTTTTATGATTTTTCAGGATGCAATGAGTGCCTTTGATCCATCTACTCGAATTGGAAATTCGTGTATTGAAATTTTAACTGAAAATATAAAAACAGACAAAAAATCTTATAAGGATTTATTAATAAATTCAATGGAAAAAGTACTTTTAAAAGATCCTGATGAAATTTTAAAAAAATATCCTCATCAACTTTCAGGTGGTATGCTGCAAAGAGTTATTATCTCATTAGCCCTAGTCTTGGAGCCTAAATTAATTATTGCAGATGAGCCAACGACCGCCTTAGATACAATATCCCAATATGAGGTAGTTGAACAGTTTAAAAAACTACAGAAGGAATTAAATACAACAATGATCTTTATTTCCCACGACCTAGGGGTGGTGAGAAATTTGGCAGACTATGTTGTTCTTATGAAGGATGGACATAAAGTAGAAGAAGCTCCTACAGAAGATATATTCAATAATCCTCAAAGCAACTATGCCAAGCATCTAATTGGGACAAGAAAAATATTGGCGAAAAATTTTAATGAACTAATGCGGAGGGGAACTTAATGCTGGAAGTTAAAAATATTTATAAATCATATAAGAATTCTTTTTTCTTTTCTAATAAGTGCCAAAATATTTTGAAAGATATATCATTTAATATGGAAGATAATATATGTCTTGGTATATTGGGAGAAAGTGGGAGTGGAAAATCTACCTTAGGGCGATTGATTTTAGGAATTGAAAAGCCTGATTCAGGTCAAATTTTATTTGATGGCAAAGATGTGCAAAAAAGAGAATGGCGAAAAGGGAAAATGAGCGCAGTTTTCCAAGATTACACATCTTCAACCAATCCAAATTGGACTGTAGAAGAAACAATAAAAGAACCTCTAGAATTATTAAAAATAGATTATGATAGAAAGTATATTTGTAAATTATTGGAAGAAGTTGGCTTAAATGAAAAATATTTGTCCAGATACCCACATGAACTTTCCGGAGGAGAAACACAAAGAGTATGTATAGCAAGAACTATAGCAACAAAACCGAAGTTTATACTATTAGATGAGGCAATATCTTCTTTAGATGTATCAGTGCAGGTACAAATTTTAGATTTACTTAAAAAAATTTATAAATCAAATAAAATGAGTTTTTTATTTATAACTCATGATATACAAGCAGCTACCTATATATGTGATGAAATAATTATATTAAAAAATGGTGGAATTGTTGAAAGATTAGAAGTTGAAAATATAAATAAGGCTAAGCATCCGTACTTTAGACAATTACTTAATGCTGTTTTTACAATTTGAAATTTCAAATGACACCCGACTTTACAAATTCGACAGTTGAGCAAATATCAATTTGCGAAACTGACGAATTTCCGTGTGCGATAAGCACACACTATAATACGCGATGTTTTGCAACAAGCAAAGTATTCAGGGGTGCAAAACTCGTCCACCTTAAAAAAACACGGATGTTTTTCCTCTCGCCACGGACGGCGAGCTAGTATTTTGCTTTAGCGAGTTTCGAATTTTCCTTGCATTATAATATCGAAAATTCGAAACTCGGCACCATCGAAAAACACGGACGTTTTTCGATGGTGCTTTCGCGACAGGGATACAAAAAGTTTTATTGCGTTTTTCAAAACGCAATAAAAAACAAAAGTCGTGCGTCAATTTTAGCACGACTTTTGGTCGAAGCCGATAGGCGTAGCTTTTTGTCAGCCCGTTTTTTTGCGTCAACTCAAATTTAAAGACGCAAAAAAGTCGCCCAAATACCCCTAGATTTTAACGAAAATTTGTATATACTTATGGATATGGCAGTTTCAGAAAAAGAAAAAATGTTGTCAGGCGAGTTTTACGACTCTTCGGATTTAGAGCTTAAGACTTTGCGTGAAAAGGCGCATCGAATGTGTTTGGAATTTAATGGGCTTTATGACACGGACAAAAAGCGTGAGACAATTTTAAGCGAATTGTTGGATTTGCAGGGAGAAAATATTTATTTTCAAGGTCCTGTACAATTTGATTATGGTTGTTTTACAAAAATTGGAAAAAACTTTTATGCGAATTTTAACTTTACTTGTTTGGATTCGGCTCCTGTAACAATTGGGGAAAATGTTTTTGTGGGACCGAATGTTTCGATTTATACGCCCTTGCATCCATTAAGTTATAAGGAACGAAATCAATACTTAAAAGCCGATGGCGGTTTTACTTGTAAGGAGTCTGCAAAACCCGTTGTCATTGGCGATAATTGTTGGCTCGGCGGAAGTGTTGTTGTATGTCCGGGCGTTACAATTGGGGCAGGCTGTGTAATCGGGGCGGGGGCTGTGGTTACAAAAGATATGCCCGCAGGTTTTTTATGTGTGGGGAATCCTTGCAAGCCCATTCGTAAAATAGAATAAGGTAAGTTAAAAGTTTTAGTTTTTGTTGGCTTTTTACAATTATTCTGGTAACTTTTTTGAAGGCTTTTTTTTACGTCTTTTGGAGTTACGCCTTTTTTTTTGGAAAGCGAGAAATTAAATTATTTTTGCGTAAAAAAAGCTTTACAGCAAAGCGAAGTTCTTTCCTTTGTGGATTTAGTGGCACAATAAAATGTCTAGCTTCTGTGTAAAAATAAACAGGTCTCTCCTTGCCAACATTTTCAAAAACTAGTTGTAAAAAATCATAGATTATATAATAAAGTTGACGCCCTTGACGCTCACATCTTTTCATATTTATTTCATTGTCAAGGTTTTTTAAGCTTTGAAAATATTTGCTATAAAAACCTGCTGTGTCTTCCTCAAGTAAAACACAAGCATTTGGCTGAAGATAATTATACAAATTATAATCGTATAAAGCTTTAATAATTTTTTCAGAATGTCCTGAATGCAAAATTTTGTTCATCTCTTCAGTGAGACGGGAATGCGAAATTTCTTCAAGGCGATGAGCGTTTAAGTATATTAAACATTTTAAACAAAAGCTCATTTTACATTCTGCTAAAACGGAATATTTTACTGCCCGTATCATTCGGACGGGGTCTTCGCTAAAAATACACCTGCAAGAAATCACTGGTTTTAGTTTACGATTATGGAGGTCTTTAAAGCCGTTTACAAAATCTATGAGTTGACAGTTAAGCGGGTCAAAGTACATTGTGTTAATCGTAAAGTCACGACGGTGAGCATCCTCTTCTATAGTGCCGAATTGGTTTCCAACGCTACCATTTTCTGTAGATCTAAAAGTAGAAACTTCAATAATCTTGTTGCCAAAAAAAACATGGACAAGCTGAAACCGCTTACCGATAATTCGGGCGTTTCTAAAAAGCTTACGAATGACCCGTGGTTCAGCATTTGTAGTTATGTCAAAGTCTTTTGGGGTGTTTCCGATAACTAGGTCACGAACTGCCCCACCGACTATATACGCATCATAACCTCTAAGCACAAGTTTTTTTATTATTCTAACGGCGTCTTTGTCAATCTTTGAAACGTCTATCTTGTGTTCGCTTTGCGTATAAATTTTAGCACACTTTTTTGGTTTACCATTTTTAATAGAATAACGAAATAACATCTTAAAACAAGCTTATATTTTGCATTTAAAAGAATTCTAGTCAATAGGCACAAAAAAAATGTATTTTAAATTTAACCTTCTGTGTTAAGACTTGTTTTAAAATTAAAAATACTATAAGGTAGGATTTATGGAAAAAACTTTACTTTTTTTTATTTTAATATTTTCATTATTTGATTTGTTTGCTCTTCAACCGCAGTCGGGAGAATATGTAATTTATAAAGATAAAACATTTCTTTCGGATACTTGGCTTGGGATTTTGTATTATGATCCAAACACTTATGCAGCTACTTTGTACACACCAAAGGAAAACAGGCGAGTTTCTGTTTTATTTTCAGTAAACACTAAAAATGGCAAAATGGAACTTGTGGGACAAAATGTTATAACTAAAATTTCCATTGAGGATAAGGCGGGTGTAGAAGCGGTAAACTATTTAATGCAAATTTTACCCGAGTTTTATGCTTGGGGCGAAATTGCAAAAACGGCAAGTCCTAACAAAGGAGGCAAGGTTTTACGCAATAGCATAAAAATAAATTCTGCTCATCTCGGTGGAGAGGCTAAACTTGAATATGCATCCTTTGTTCCTCTTTTTGGCATTGAAAAAATTAACAATGCAAAAAAAGCGAACCTTTTAGAACTCACTCGTATTGGCAAAATTTCTGCGTCAAAGGGTGGCGATGCTGAGTTTTTTAATTTTGTTCTACCCTTTGAAACTAAAAGCAAGCCTAGTTTTAAACCCGACAAAAAAGCAAAAAAAATGCTTAAAGAGTTTGGTGCAGTTAAAATAAATCTTGACAGTCAGTGGAGCGAAGTAACTGAAAATATGTTTTTTTTAGGCGAACTTGCTTTTCTCCTTGTAAGTAATATTGAAAAAAAACAAAATATTACACAAGAAGAACTGGTTAAACTTTTTTGTCTTTCCGATAAAAACCGAATTGTAAACATTAACACAATGATTGTAAAAGGAAGTCCAGAAAAATTTATATTTACAAGCGAAGTTTACAGTACTGAAACTCAGTCTACTAGCTTTGATAAAAAGCTTGTTGTGCTTTCAGGAAATACTTACACAATTGTTGGACTAACGGTTTTCAGTGCAGACTATAACCAAAACAAAAAATACTTTGATGCCTTGTTTTAAAAGTTAAAAAGGTTTAGTATGTAGCTATGACACTACAAGATTTGGTTGTAAAAAATGCAGAAAAATTTGCAAAGTTTGAAGGTAAAGTAATAGAAATAACTAACGAAAATGTTTTTCAAGAAGGCAATGATGAACTTCAAAATGTGATGGGTTCGATAATTGAAGAATTTTTAAAACCCGGCTCAGGGATAATCGGAAAGGAAAATTTATTTGAACTTTTGGAAAAAGTAAGGTCGGGAAAAAAATGTTTGATTTTACCTGAACATTATAGCAACTTTGATTATCCGTTGATTATTAAATTTTTTAAAGACTTGGGCGAAAAGGGGAAAGAACTTGCAAGTGCTTGTGTTGCAATAGCGGGAATAAAATTAAGCGAAACCAATCCTGTAATTTCGATGATGAATAATGCTTACGACACAATTAGTATTTATCCGGGGCGTTCTTTGCAAAATATTACCGACTCGAAAATACTAGAAGAGGAAACAAAAAAAGCTCGGCTGATAAATCTTGCTTCTATGCGTTTGATGGAAGAGCTTCGTTCAAATGGACGGGTTGTAGTTGTGTTCCCAACAGGAACTCGTTATCGACCGGGAAAGCCTGAAACAAAAAAAGCTCTTCGTGAAATTGATTCGTATATTCGAACTTCGGATTATATGCTTTTGCTTTCAATAAATGGTAATTGTTTGGAAATAAGTAAAAGCGGTGATATGACTCAAGACATTGTAAAAGAAGATAAAATTATTTTACAAGCAAGTGAAGTTATCGAATGTAAATCCTTTCGGGAAAATATAATATCAAAGCTCGATGATAAGGCTGACAAAAAACAAAGCGTTGTTGATGAAATTATGTTGCGTTTAGAAAAAATGCATAATCAAAATTTATAAACGATAAAGAGGGTAATTTTATGAAGTTAAGCTTCGATCTTGATGTTAGAACTTATGAACTTGATTCTTATGGACATGTAAATAATGCCGTGTACTTAAATTATTTTGAATATACTAGAATAAAATTTTTAGATGAAATAGGTTTTGATTTTAAAGGGCTGACTGACGAAGGATATTGTTTATATGTTACAAAGACAAATATTTCATACAAGTATCCGGCTGTTCTTAATGATATTCTAACGATAGAAGTGGAACCTGTAAAAACGAGGGCTGCTTCTGGAGTCTATCATCAAAGAGCTTATAATCAAAATGGTATTCTTTGTGCTGAAGCTGAAACCACTTGGGCTTGTGTAAGTAGGGAAACAGGAAAACCTACTCGTCTTCCCGACAAATACCGACTAAAGGCTTTGTTTCCTGAAAACGATCTTGAACAAAATTAGTAGGGCTTAAATTTTCCACTAGGCAAAATAACGAGGTTTATGAAAACAAAGGTTTTATTTGTATGTGCAGTTTCTATTTTTGTAATTTTACTTGGGGTTGGAATGGGCTCTGTATATGTTTCGCCATACAATGTTACAAAAATTCTTATTTCTAAAATATTTAACTTAAACTTGATTCCATACGAACTTGAAACAATGCAAGTAATTATTTGGAAAATTCGTCTGCCTCGAGTGTTAACTGCTTTTATATGTGGCGGCTCCTTAGCGATGACGGGAGTTATTATGCAGGGCTGTTTAAAAAATCTTCTTGCATCGGCTTATACTATCGGAGTTTCGTCTGGAGCTTCTTTGTTCGCCGCTTGTACGCTTTTTTTTAGCAACCTAGCAATTCTTTCATTACCGCTTGCAGGCTCGCTAGGTGCGGTGTTTAGCGTTTTTTTAGTTGTTAGCTTTTCACAAAAATTCGATAAGGCTCTTTCGGATAATACAATTATTCTTGTGGGAATGATTTTTTCTCTTTTTGCAAATGCTATTCTTACGATTTTAGTTTCGTTAAATCACGAAAAGCTTGGGCATTTACTTTTTTGGCAAATGGGAAATTTTGGTTGGCACGGTTGGAAAGGACTTACAATAATCTTTCCATTTACAATTATTGCTTTTCTTTATTTATTTAATTTTTCAACCGAAGCCGATATTTTGACCTTTGGAGACGAACAAGCTTTGAGTCTAGGTGTGCAATCTACAGTAATTAAAAAAAAGCTTTTGGTTGTTGCTTCGCTTTTGATTGGAATTATAGTTGCCTTTGTCGGAATAATTGGATTTATGGATTTAATTGCACCGCATGTTGTGCGTAAGTTTTTTGGTTCAAAACACAGAATTGTTTTGCCTATGTCTTTTTTGTTTGGTGGAATTTTAATGGTAGTTTGTGATTTAGTAGCCCGCACAATTTTATCGCCTATTGAAATTTCAGTGGGTGCAGTTACCGCAATAATTGGAGCTCCTTTTTTTGCTTATATTTATTTTTCAAAGCGAGCAAAAAATGCTTAAAGTTTGTAATTTAAGTGCGGGCTATTCCAAAGTACCGATTATAAAAAATATTTCCTTTGAACTTAAAAAAGGAGAAATCGCTTGTATACTTGGACAAAACGGTTCGGGGAAAACTACTTTATTAAAAGCTTGTGCAGGGATTATTTCATCCCTTTCTGGAGAAGTTTTTATTAACGGCGAAAACATTTTAAATAAAAAGCGAAAAGATATTGCAAAGCTTTTAAGTCTTATGAGTGGACTTCAACCTGCACATTTTTCGTATACAGTCTTTCAAACGGTTATGTTGGCTCGTTATGCTCACAGTGAAAAAAGTTTTTTAAGCGAAGGTTTTTCAAAAGCTGACACAGAAAGGGTAAATGCTATTTTGGAAAATCTTCATATTTATTCTTTGCGTGATAAACTTTTAACAGAAGTTTCTTCAGGACAATTACAAAAAGTTTTTTTGGCTCGTACTATTGCCCAAGACACACCTGTGATTTTTTTAGACGAGCCTACGAGTCATTTGGATTTAAAAGCACAAATCGAAATATGCAAAAAATTAAAAACTTTAGCACAAGAAAAAAAAGTTTCTATGCTTGCAGTTTTTCACGACATCAATCTTGCAATGCAGTTAGCAGACCGTCTCATTTTAATAAAGGACGGTAAACTTTTTGAAAACTCAAAAAAAGAAAACTTTGATTACAAAAAAATCAACCACCTTTACGAAACCGATGTACAAAACTTTATGTTAAAAAGTTTTGAGTTTTGGAAGTCAAGCCTTTAAAATATTTGCTCTCAATGACAATGACTTCAGCGATTTACAAATACTGCCTGTAATATTCGTAAAGGGCTTGTGTGCCTGCATCCGAAAAACCTTTTTCGCTCATTGCGTTAAATGTATTGCGGGCTAGAGAAAGAACAGGCAAGTTAAGCATTTCTTCTTCTGCCACTTCAAGTGCAATATTTAAGTCTTTTAAAAAATGTTTAATAAAAAAGCCCGGAGCAAAATCCCTTTCGATAATTCGCTTGCCGTTGTTTACAAGTTGCCAACTTCCTGCTGCTCCTTCCGAAATCGCTTTGATTACTTTTGCAGGTTCAAGGTCTACCATATCGACATAACGAATTGCTTCAACAACGCCAAAAAGATTTGCCGCAACTAGAATTTGATTTGCAGCCTTTGTGTTTTGTCCCGCTCCCGCTTTTCCCATAAGGGTAAAAGTTTTTCCAAGCACTTCAAAAAAAGGCAGAGCCTTTTTAAAAGCTTTTTCATCTCCGCCACACATTATTGAAAGAGTTGCCTTTTTCGCCCCAATGTCTCCACCTGAAACGGGAGCGTCCAACGCATCAATTCCCTTTTCTTTGCAAGTTTCATAAATACGCTGAGCAAGTTTTGGAGACGAGGTGGTCATATCGATTAAAAGTGTATCTTTTTTTGCTGCCTGTATTAAACCATCTTCACCAAAATAAACTTGCTCTACATCAGCAGGATACCCAACTATCGTAAAAATTACATCAGTTTTTTTTGCTACCTCCGCCGGCGTTTTACACCAAGTCGCACCTTTTTCTAAAACCTCATCGGCACTTGCCTTTGTGCGAGTATAGACATAAAGTTTAACTCCAGCTTTAAGTAAATTAAGAGCCATACTTTTTCCCATAACTCCTAAACCAATAAAACCAACATTTGCTTTTTTTATTTTCATAAACTTCACCTCTTTCCTTTGATAATATTCAACCTTTAATTGTACACTTTACAAAAAAAATTTTCTAGCTAGAAATAAGTTTATAAAAAAGCATACAACAAGTTTTTTAGTTATACTAATTTTACAAGTAATAAGCGATTTAAGACTATCCGTATTTTCGGGCACACATTCGTGTGCCTATTTTAAGAAAAGCGGAACCGTGCAATCAAACTCGCTAGCGAAAAGAGCAGAACGTTAATTAAACGCTTTAGCGAGGAGCGTAGCTCTGGTTCGCTTAGGCGGGAATTTTTTCTCCAAAAATTTCCCGCCCTCGTTGCCAAATTGACGTTGAAACTCAGCATTAGTTTTAAAACCCCGAGTTCCAAAACGAGGGGATAAGCGATTTTCGCAAAGTAAGGCTTTCTTATACTTGACAATAAAAATTATAGCTTGAATAAAATCGCTTTTGTAATTATAATAGGTTTATGAAAAATATTTATGTTGATTATAATGCTACCACTCCGCTTGATGAGGAGGTGCGGCAGGTTTTTATAGATGCGTTGGATTTGTACGCAAATGGCTCGAGTATGCACGAAGCTGGCAGAAAGGTCGCAAAAAAAATTGAGGAAGCACGGCAGCAACTTGCTGATTTTATAAACTGTGATGCAAGTGAGCTTGTTTTTACTTCTGGTGGTTCAGAGTCAAACAATACAATTTTTCAAACGATGGCATCACCTGATGTTTTTTCTACGCAAAAATTTTCACGACTTTATGAAAATCGAAAAATGATTATTACGAGTCAGATTGAGCATCCTTGTGTTTTGCAGTCAGCAAAGGCACTTGAAAGAAGGGGCTTTAATGTAGTTTTTCTTCCTGTAGATAGCAAGGGCTATGTAGATGCGAAAAAATATGAGGAGCTTTTGTCGGCTTCAGAAAAAACTAGCGATCCGATGAAAAAGGTTTTGCTTGTTTCGATTATGATGGCTAATAACGAAATCGGGACGGTGCAAGATATTAAAAAGCTTTGCGATTTGGCGCATAAGGCCGGGGCTCTTTTCCACACAGACGCTGTGCAAGCTGTGGGAAAAATTCCCGTTGATGTAAAAGATTTAGACATAGATTACTTGACTATTTCCGCTCATAAAATTTATGGTCCGAAAGGTGTTGGTGCTCTTTTTGTAAAAAATGGTGTTCCATTAGTTCCTCTTATTAAGGGCGGACATCAAGAACACGGGGCTAGAGCAGGAACTTATAACTCGCCATCGATTATTGCTTTTGGAAAGGCAGCCGAGCTTGCTAAAAAAAACTTACCAGAATATATGGCTCACACAAAAGCTTTGCGGGATAAACTTTGTAAAAAGCTTTTTGAGTTAATTCCCAATATTCACATAAATGGCGATATCGAAAAGGGTATTCCAAACACGGCAGATATTTCGTTTCCCGGTGCGGAAGGAGAAGCAATTCTCTTGCATCTAGATTTAAAAGGCGTGCGAGCTTCGACAGGTTCAGCCTGTGCTTCAGGAAGTTTGGAATCCTCCCATGTGATTGTGGCAACGGGGGCAGGTCCTGAACTTGCACACGGCTCAATTCGTTTTAGTTTTGGTAAAAATTCTAATGAAGATGAAGTAGACTATATTTGTGAAATTTTACCACCGATTATTAAAACCTTGCGAAGTTTTTCAACCCTGTAAACTTGAAATTTAGCTTGAACAAATAAACTCGGTGGATAACAAAAAACATAGACGTTTTTTAAAACGCTCCCGACACGGACATCGGGCTAGTGTTTTACTTTAGCGAATTTTGAATTTTCATAAAAATATAATAAAAATTCAAAACTCGACGGGTAACAAAAAACATGGACATTTTTAAAGACTCTCGCCACGGACGGCGGGCTAGTAATTTGCATTTGCGAGTTTTGAATTTCATAAAAATATAATAAAAA
>JARGFC010000102.1:0-2588 GCA_038397925.1 Treponemataceae bacterium | reverse complement strand
AAAGGTAACGGAAAAGCCTGAAGCACAACAGCCTACTGATGAAAGCATATTTAAAACTGAAGAAGTAGATGGTAAACCTTCATTGTGTAAAATTACAGGATATAATGTAGACAAAGATAAGTTACCGTCAAAGCTGGTTATACCAGATACAATATACGGTAAAAAAGTTGCTGAAATAGGTGAGTCTGCTTTTGAAGGCTGTACGGGTATAAAAACCTTAAACTTACCAGCAGCACTTACTAAAATAGGTAATTGGGCTTTTAAGGGCTGTACGGGTATAAAAACCTTAGACTTACCCGCCTCACTTACTGAAATAGGTAGGGATGCTTTTTATGGCTGTACGGGTATAACTACCTTAAACTTACCAGCAGCACTTACTGAAATAGGTGGGTTTGCTTTTGAAGGCTGTACGGGTATAACTACCTTAGACTTATCTGGATGTACTGAACTTACTGAAATAGGTGATTGGGCTTTTTGTGATTGTACGGGTATAACTACCTTAGACCTATCTGGATGTACTGAACTTACTGAAATAGGTTCGGGGGCTTTTTATGGCTGTACACTACTAGAAACAGTAACTTTCGGAAAAACTGATGGATGGAAGGCTTACAAAGACCGCTGGAGTACTAATGAGATTGGAAGTATTATTGATTTAAGGACTCCCGCAAAGCGATTAGACGCTTTAACTAAAAGTCAAGCCGATGGTGGTTACTGCGATTGCTGGTGGAGACGAAAGGAGTAAGCTTGTAGCTTAATTGAAAGCTATAAAACTATAGGCTCCATAGGGGCTAGCTTATGATAAGGTAACTTGTTGCTTTTTACACTTGGTAGAAAGTAGCAGGTGATAGGAATAAAATTATTTGAAGGAGTTCAAATTATGAACAAAGAATTTGAAGATTTGCTTTCTACTACAAAAATTATCATTGATGAAAATGATAAAAAAAAGCGAGATAAAAAAAAGCAAGGAAAGCTTTTTAATATCTTTGAAATACTCAACGTAGAAACAAATGAGGTGCGATTACACTCTGCTTTTATAGCTGAGTTGTTAAATCCTCGTGGATCACATGGATTGCAAGATAAGTTTCTCATAAAGTTTTTAGAACAAATTGATTTTTTGGAATTTCCAAAGGAAAATGCAAAAATAACAAAAGAAAAATATATCGGTCCAAAAAATGATCTCTGTACTGAGGGTGGAACTATAGATATTTTAATACAGTCTGCTGATGAGAAATATGCTGTTGTTATTGAAAATAAAATATACGCCAAAGACCAGTACAAACAGCTTTATCGATATAAAAAACATCTGGAAAATGACCTTAACTTAAAATCGTCACAGTATAGAATACTTTATTTAACATTATGTGGTGATGAGCCATCCGAGGATTCTACGGGAATAATCAAATCTCAGGCTCCGTTTTGGGAAAATATTTCTTATGCGAAATCTATAAAAGAATGGATTGAAGTATGTATATGTATTTCTGATAATTATCCGTTGATTAGAGAAACACTAAATCAATACTTAAAACTTATTAAACAATTAACAAATCAAACTTTGGAGGTTGAAATGGAAGAACAGGTAATAGAACTTTTAATACAAGGTGAAAATATAAGGTACGTACAAGAGTTAGCTAATATGATTGAGAAAGCAAAGCAAAGAATTATGGAACAAAAAATTATTCCTGAACTCAGAAAGATAAATATTGCCGAATTAGAATTTAAAATGAATGATAAAATAGATGATAATTTATCTAAAAAAAATGCGGAGTTTTGGGTTACTAAAAAAAACTGGGAAGATAAAAATTTACGTATCAGTTTTCTTTTTGAAGTAAAGGAATATAAATATTTTTCATATGGCATATATCGACTTGATAATCAAAAAGAATGGGATAAACAATTATTTGATAAATTCACCAAGCTTGAAAATAACTGGTGGAACAAAGAATGTGACAACTGTCCTTATTGGAATAATATTGAAGGAATAGAATATGGACCTCAGATTCCAATAGAATGTTTTTCAAAACCAGATGATTTTGTTGAAAAAATAAAAGCAGCTTTATCAGATCTCGCACCAAAAATTGATAAAATAATAGGCGAGACTAAATAAAAAGCTTTAATTTTCGAGCTTAACCTTTGTAAGACTTGTCTTTATTTTGCGAAAATCGCTTATCTCCTTGCTTTAGATGGGCAAGGAGTTTTAAACTTGGTGATAAGCTACAACGCAAATCTGGCAACGAGGGGCGGGAATTTTTGTGTACAAAAATTCCCGCTTAAGCGAACCAGAGCTACGCTCCTCGCCTAAGCGTAAACTTCACAAATTTACTAAATATTTACAAAAAACAAACTTTTCTAAACTTTTTTTCAAAGATGCATAAAAAAAACAAAAAAATTAGCTATATTAGTAAATAGAACAACTTATAAAAAAAGGAGTTTTGTTATGAGTTTAGACAATTTACTTGACCCCAAAACTGATTGGGTTTTTAAGTTGATGTTTACAAAAGGCGAAAAAGGCAACAAAGCGTTAATTAGTTTCCTAAATGCGTTTTTGGCTGACACTTACGGCGAAATAAAAACCGCCGATGTTTTGAACA
>JARGFC010000101.1:0-3479 GCA_038397925.1 Treponemataceae bacterium | reverse complement strand
TTATGGTCAGCAGTATATGAGTTGTCTCCGATATTAAATTTAATTTCCCTTTCATGCCACAAACCTTTTTTCCTTTGTATAATAGGTAAATTGATAAAAGATTTTTTCCTCCATAAATAAATAGTAAATCCAAAAGATGAGAATATATTAATTTTTTCTAAAATATTGCAGATAGTTTTTACAGAATATTCCCATGTTCCTTTCCTATCTACAGATAATTCCAAAATATTTATATTTTCTGGAATATCAATTGCAAAGCTCAAAGGAGAAATATACGAAAGTTTAAATTTGCTAATAATCATAATGCCTACCTGCTTCGTCGTTTACAGACCTATCAATATTTTCTCTCATCTCTAAAACCTAACACATTTTCCATATTTAATCGAATCAAAAACAACCCAGACATCATTTTCATATTTTGCCCAAACTTGAATAGTCGAAGTAGAAAATTTCCAAACGACATGTCTGACGACAACTTCATTATCCAACTCTTCTTTGCTGAAATATAGGGTAAAATCGGGTTCTATTTCGTATCCTGATATATATTTGGGAATGGTTTTATATTCATCCAAATATGTATCACCAAATTTTTTAATCAGCTCCTCAACATTTTGTCCAGCATATGACTCGTATGAAAGATTCACACAACTAAATAGACCTATAACAACAAAAAATAATAAAAATTGACTTTTTATCATTAACATCTCTCCTAGTACAACATTCGCCAAGGTCTAATAGTACCACGCTTGCGTTGAACCCCAAATACTTTTTTATTTGATATATAATCAACCATAGCATCTGTATCTCGCTGCTCTACAACTGCATTCCATTTGGGCGTTCCTCTTGTTTTGCTTGGGAAAAGCAAAACAGATACCTAAAATTTTTCTAACATTTCTTCCCAATTTTTGGGAAACCTTTTCTTTATATAATCAACTGTGTCTTGAGGGATAGGCGTTGCATAGTAATCAATTCCTTGTCTTGTAAATTCGGCAATAATTTCTTGCTTCATTTTGTATTTTTTGTCATGTAGTGGAAACACCCAATCCCAATTACGTAAATACTGAACTGGATATAATTTAACAGGTTGTTGTACTACACCTGTTGGATTAATAAAATGATCATCTTGTGTTGAATCATAACATACTTCTGTTATATTAGCATGTAACTCAACAATAAGATAATAAGCCAAAGAATAATCAGCCTGTAACAAAGCGATAGAAGCAGCAGTTTCGCCACTTTTAAGTTTTGTATTGATATTTGCTCCATATTCGACTAGTACACGGGCTTTTTTTACCCCACTCGAATTGCGTATGATACCAGGGACAACCACTTCCATAAGCGGAGTACTTCCTTTTTTACTGGTTGGTATAAGTCCTGATTCTAAAACAACTTCGCCATAACCTAAATTTGGGTTCGCACCATATTTAAGTAACAGTGCGATATACTTTGTTGTATCAGTAAAGCACATGTCGTCCCATAAATATCCACACGCAAGTAATAGTGCCGTGTTTTTAGAATCACTTGTTATTACATCGGGATCGGCTCCATTTTTCAAAAGAGCTTCTGCTGATGAATACTTATTAGCACCAACTGACCAATATAAGAGGGTCATCCCATATATTGGTTCTTGATAATTTATCCACTCAGGATGCTTTTTACACAAGAAATTTATTTTCCATACGCTTTGATGATTAACAGCTTGTGCTAATTCCCAAACAGGTGTGTTATTAAAATTTTGTAAAAGTCTAGCCGATCTTCTGTTTACGATACAAGTACTCATTATAAAAAGCAATAATATCATAGAACATACAATAACTATCATTTTTTTCACCTAATCCTCCTTTAATAATTTTACAAGTAAACTTATTGAATGTTTGTCTATCCAATTTAGCCCTTTAGGTGCGTTTAAATAAATAGCTTTATCAATTGGTACGGAGGTAAATTTTTGCAAAGCGTTAAGGATTTCACCGTTAACGATATAGGCTGTCATATTTCCAGTGTAATCACCAACCCTAAGTCCATATAACGCTGCTGAAATAGCGGCTGGATTAAAAACAAAAGCATTAGTATTGGTTGCAAGTGCATTACCAGCTGCTTCTGCTCCGCCTTTTGAATGACCAATCATAGTTACTTCTGCTCCATCGTGCCTATTGACAAAATATTTGGCAAACTTAATGGATTTCTTCATGTCATTCGATGCCCCAAAAACTTGATATATATTTTGATACCAGTCTTCCTCATTTGTTGTTCCCTTATTAACTAACGCAAATTCTACTACACCATTCTCTAGTGGACGCAAATACACCCCTATTGCTCCAGATCCTCCTTTATCGTTTAAGGCATATACATCAGTAAGAGTCCACCCACCCTCTAAAACATCTCCTGATTTCCCAGTATAAATATGTTCAGCCATTATAGCAGCTTCATATGGAGTAGGAATTTCCCCCGTCGGGTCATTATATTTAATCGGATTGTTATTTCCGTAGTTAAAGACCTGCAGATTAGTTGTGTTGTACACCCCACCGTTCGGTAGTTTACTCGCATCAGCCCCAGCCTGCGGTATATACTCTCCAATCGCCGGATCCCCACTTAGCCACCTGCTGTACTTCGGGTCCAAGTACCTAGCACCATAATAATACAAACCCGTTTCTTCGTCAAGCTCCTTGCCGGTAAAACGGAACGGGAGTTTGTCTACGCCGGGAGCGGTTTCCTCTATCAGCCCTGCGGGCTGCTTTGCAAGGAAATTATTATACGTCGTCAAAAACAGCATAGCAGTTTTTGACTTGTAAGTCCAGAGTTCTCCGTACGGTGTGTATTCGATGTGCTCGTACTGTCTGCCTTTCCAGTCGATTACGAACTGTGCACTTCCCAAATGGTCACTGTGGTAATAATATCTTTTAACTTTTTGCTCTTCGTTGTCTCCACTGTTATCTGTATGTGTCACCTCTTTTGAAAATATGCGGGCATCTCCTGCGTCGCACGGCAAAAAACTGTCCTCGACGTATACCCGATACGCCTGCGGTACTTTTTTGCCTAACTCCTTGTATCTGCTCCACCTATTTCCAAAAGTCCTGTCAGTGGGGATTTCAGATAGTGATAGCTTTTTGCGTAAGCAGCTTTGAGCGGCGGACTGCTCAATTTTGTTTTTTAGCATTACGAAGAAAACAAAATTGAACACCGCGCTTGCTTCGAAGCTACGCCTATCGGCTTGCTGCACCAATACCGCTCCAATCTTTTTGCTGCATTTGTCTTCACAGGCAAGGCTCTTCCCTCCGGTCAGAGCTTGCTTTTTGCTTAAACAAACCGCAAAAAGGATTTCCGCTTCAATCGCTGTCCGGGGGAGAAAATTATTAAACTGCGAATAAAAGCAAAATATCGGTTTCATAGTTTTATTTAAACTATATCCTTACTCATTCTCATAATATCCATATGTATACTCATGATTTTTCGATTGCATAAATTAATTAAAAACATACCAT
>JARGFC010000100.1:0-4851 GCA_038397925.1 Treponemataceae bacterium | reverse complement strand
CAATCGTTTAGTTGTAAATATCGAAATGCAGCAGTTTTGGAAAAGTGATTTTTCGCAAAGGATACAAATGTATTTACTCAATGTTGGACATCGCTTTTTAAAAAAACACCCAAAACCCGATGAACCGTTATTCGCAATTAGCCTCACGGTTTTTGGGGAACAAGTTCCAAAAACAGCAGAGTTACCGAGAACATCAAAAGGCTCAATACTTCAATATCTTTATATTGACTTAAATAAGTTAATAGGTTACACTTTAGACAAGGATATTGATAATTACACGGCACAGGATTTTTGGATACGCTTTTTAGGCAACTATAAAAGCGACGCGAAAACAAAAGCGTTAAAATCGCTTTGTGAAAAGAACGAAGGAGTAAATATGGCAAACGAAGTATTGCTTACAGTAACTGAAGAAGAAAGACAAATAGCCCGCGAGCTTTCAGAATATAAATATCAATTGATGGTTCAAGGCGAACGGGAAGAAGCAAGAAATGAAGGCTTAGCGGAAGGATTACTTGAAGGCGAAAAACGTGGAATACAAAAAGGCTTAAGTCGAGGTTTAGCAGAAGGTATAGAGCGAGGTATTGAAAGAGGCTTATGTCAAGGTGAATTAAAAAAAGCTCGTGAAACAGCTAAATTATTAAAACTATTAGGCGATCCAATGGAAAAAATTGTTAAGGTAACAGGTCTTTCCGAATCAGAAATCGATGAGTTGTAAAAATCACATAAAGCTCCTTCATAGTTCTCGACTCTTTTACAATAAAATTTGTCTTACTTGTTTTTTTTATTTTTATAGTTTATAATTTTCTTGCAATTTGATTATAAAATGCTATAAAAATATTGTAGCGTTTATCAAATGGAAATTTTATTTTGATTTTTTGCAATTTATTATACGTGAGGTTTTTTATGAAATATGATTTTATAACTTTGCCAAATCGGCGAGAGCAGCCTTCAAACAAGTGGAGAGCCGCTTTGAAGAAAATGGATTTGCCGGAAGGTGTGATACCTTTTACTACCGCCGATATGGAATTTAAAATGCCACCTGAAATTATTTCAGGATTGAAAGAGTTTTTGGATACAATGATTTTGGGTTATACTTATGCGGATGAAGGATTTTTGTCTGCTGTGTATTCTTGGATGAAAGAAAGACATGGGTTTGAAATTAAGCCCGAATGGATTGTGACGACAACTGGAGTAGTGCCCGCATTTTTTACAGCAATAAAAACATTAACAAAAAAAGGTGATGGCGTTGTAATTATGCCGCCTGTGTATCCACCATTTTTTTTAAGTGCAAAAAAGCAAGCTCGAGATTTGATTGAATGTCCGCTTGTAAGCGACAACAAAGGATATTACGAAATTGATTTTGACCGGTTCAAAAAAATTTGTAAAACTAAAAAGCCTAAGATTTTGCTTTTTTGTAGTCCACATAATCCTGTAGGACGAGTTTGGAAAAAGTCGGAGTTAGAAAAGCTTGCAGAAATTTGTTTGGAGTATAATGTTTTTATGCTTGTAGACGAAATTCACCACGACCTTATATTGCCCGGACATAAGCACACTGTGTTACAAACTATAGCTCCAGAATTATCAAAGCACATTATAACTCATACATCACTTTCAAAAACTTTTAACTTAGCTGGAATGATGTTAAGCGTTAATTTTATTCCTGATGAAAATTTGCGTGAGAGGTTTAATACAGAAACAGGAAAAATGGGAATGCATATGTGTACAGCGCTTGGGTTTAAGGCTTACGAAATAGCTTATACAAAATGTGCAGGCTGGCTTGACGAAGTGTTAAAGGTCATTGACACAAATATGCACTTAGTATCCGAAAGTCTTGCTGAAACAAAAATTAAAGCTCCGCTTTTTGAAGGTACTTATTTGCAATGGCTTAATTGTAGAGAGCTTAAAATGAGTGATGAGGAACTTGCAAAGTTTTTACAAAACAAAGCCTTGCTCTTTTTGAATGAGGGGCAAACCTTTGGGAAGGAAGGTAGTGGTTTTGCTCGCTGGAATTTAGCAGCACCAACAGAAATAATTAAAAAAGCTGTAGAAAGGCTAAAAAAACATTTGTAGCGTTCTTGACTAATGTTACAAAAATGTATTATACTTGTTATAAACTTGAGGAGTTTTTTATGAATTTAAAGAAAAAGATTTTGTTGGTTTTTTGCTTTTTTATCTACTTGACTCTTTCAGCACAAACAGTAAATCAAAAAAAACTGATTGAAGAATACAACGCCTTGTTAAATCGAGTGCGTTATTCAAAGCATTCTGGTTTTTGTTTTGACGGACAAAATTTTATTACCGAAATTAAAACTAAGGGAAATGAACATTCATTTTTTTTAGACAACAAAACCATTTACCTAAAGGTAGTAAATGTAAAAACTGGCGAAACATATTTTACGCGTTGCTTTGAATTGTCAGTAATTAATGGCGTTTTGGCTGTCAACAAAAATTATAGGTTGGAACAGAATATTAGAGTCAAAGACGACTGGAGTTTTTTTAGGCTTGGGAAAAACTTAAACCTTAGCATCTGCTCGGGAACTACTTGTAAAAATATCAGCCTTGACTTATATGAAATTATAGGGAAACCTCTTTCGGTCAAGGATGGTTTGTTTTTGACCTTTCCAAAAGGAACTGAAAAACAAGCATTTAATGTAAATCCGACCGTAAACTACAAAGCAATCCCTGAGTTTGATTTAGCAAAAGAACAAAAAAATGCCAAGTCTTTGATGGGAAAAATACGAGCTAACTTTTCTGAAAACGAAGCTTTAAAAATGCAAAAAGATTTGGACGAGGTTTTTAAAACTTTAAAGTAAAAAACTTGTTACTTAGTCGGTTTTGGATAATTGAGAGTTCCCGCTTCAAAATGGGTACTTGATTAAAAACTAAATATAAATAAAATGCCATATTATGAAACGAATTACTTTTATAGCCTTGAGCTTACCTCTTTTGGGAACAAGCTTGGGGGCTGGGGCGGTTTTTTTTCTCAAAAAGGAAATAAATGAAAATATAAATAAAATCCTTTTAGGTTTTGCAAGTGGCATTATGCTTGCAGCTTCAGTTTGGAGTCTTATAATTCCGGCAATTGAAGCGAGTAGCCACTTGGGACATTTTGCTTTTGTACCTGCCTTTGTTGGATTTTGGCTTGGCTCGCTTTTTTTGCTTTTACTGGATAATATTATTCCTCACTTGCATCCAAAAACCGAAACTCGTGAGGGGCTACCGTCCAATTTAAAGCGTATGACTATGCTTTTCTTTGCTGTCACCTTGCACAATATTCCTGAAGGTATGGCTGTCGGTGCAATTTTAGCAGGTGCATTGCACGGCTCCCATGTTATAAGCGAAAAAGCCGTTCTCGCCCTCGCTATAGGTATAGCCATTCAAAACTTTCCTGAAGGGGCTGTTATTTCTATGCCTCTAAAAGCTGAAGGCAAAACAAAAATGCGAGCTTTTGGAGCGGGCTTTTTTTCAGGTGCTGTAGAACCTGTTGCTACCATTTTAACAGTTTTAGCTTCAAGTTTAATTGTGCCCGCTCTTCCGTATTTTTTGAGCTTTGCTGCAGGAGCTATGTTTTATGTTGTTATTGAAGAACTAATTCCTGAAATATCTTCAGGCGAACATTCAAACCTTGGCGTTTTGTCTTGGACCTTTGGTTTTACATTGATGATGGCATTGGATGTAGCTTTATCGTAATGAACGGTTGAAAAAAAATACAAAAAATTATATACTAATAGGAACTATTTATTAAAAAGAGGAAATTATGAATTTAGTTTTTTTAGGACCACCGGGAGCAGGCAAGGGAACACTTGCTTTTGAAGTTTCGAAAGAGTACAAAATTCCCCATATTTCAACGGGTGATATTTTTCGTCAAGCAATTAAAGACAAAACAGAGCTTGGTTTAAAAGTCAAATCAATTATTGACTCGGGTGCTTTAGTAAGTGATGACATCACTACTGCCCTAGTAGCTGAAAGGTTAAAAGCAAATGACTGCAAAAACGGTTTTATCTTGGATGGTTTTCCCCGCACAATTCCACAAGCGGAATCCCTTGAAAAGATTGTTAAACTCGATAAGGCTGTAAATCTTGACATTTTAGATGAGGAAGTTATTACCCGTCTTTCCAGTCGCCGAACCTGCTTAAAATGTGGAAAAAGTTTTAATGTTATTACAATGAAACCCAAAAAAGAGGGCATTTGTGACGCTTGTGGCAACGACCTTGTTACTCGCGAAGACGACAAGCCTGAAAGTATTAAAAAAAGGCTTGAAGCTTATCGTGCACAAACTGCTCCAGTTATAAACTTTTATCGGGACAAAAATAAAATCGTAGATATTGATGCGCGTCCTGCATTAGAAAAGGTTTTGGACGAGTTTAAAAAAAACTTCCCGTGTAATTAATTTGCATTTTTGTATGTAAATATATTTAGTAAATAAAAATTTTCGGCGAGTTTTTGTTTTGCAAAAACTCGCTATTAATAATCTATCAAAAAGACAAGCTAACTTTAAATTCGTTATGTCAAATATCGTAGCAAAGTTTCTTGAAATGTCTATTGAAAAAAGTAAGAAATCTTTTAAATTATTGTAGAGATTTTCAAAACTTGCATAAAATCAAGAAAAGCGTAGACCCAACTTTTTACATAAGCAAAATTTTGAACGTTTAGCTTTTTTTAAGTAGGTTTATCATTTTTAACAAGTTAAAAGTTTTTACGCTCAATCTTTTTATAAATTGCAATAGGTATTGCCCAATTTTTATAAAAATTGGGCAATATTTTCATAAACCTCCAGTGCGGTTAGGTATTTGTGTAGCTTTCTTGGGTAGTTATTCATCCAGTTTTCTATCTCTTGGATTTGCTCTTCGC
>JARGFC010000099.1:0-27037 GCA_038397925.1 Treponemataceae bacterium | reverse complement strand
GTTTACAACTAAACGATTGTCGGTTTTTACCAAAAGATCCAAGTGATAAGTTTCACCATTCGACATTTCACGGGTAAGCTCGGTGTTTAGAATATCCGCAGTTTTGATTGTGCCATAGCTTTGTGATAAAAACGCATTTAGGAAACTGATTAAAGCCTTGTTTCCTTTTTCGCCTTTTGTAAACATCAACTTAAAAACCCAGTCAGTTTTTGGGTCAAGTAAATTGTCCAAACTCATAATAAAACTCCTTTTTTTATAAGTTGTCTATTACTAATATATAGTAAAAAAAGTTTTTTTTGTATCGCAAATTCAAAAAAAAAGTTTGGATTTTTGTAAATATTTAGTAAATTTGTGAAGTTTACGCTCCATCGAGGAGCGTAGCTCTGGTTCGCTTAAGCGGGAATTTTTGTGCGTCAAAAATTCCCGCCCGACTTTGCCGCTTCAGCGTTGTAACTCATTCGTTAGTTTTAAAACCCCGAGTTATCCAAGAGCGGTCACCTTAAAAAACATCCGTGTTTTTTAAGGTGGACGAGTTTTGAATTTTCTATTCATAATGCAAGGAAAATTCAAAACTCGCTATTGCTATGTATTAGCCCGACATCCCTGTCGGGAGTGGTGTTTTTCAAAATAAGGACAAGTCTTACAAATGTTAAAATATAAATTACTAGCCCGCCGTCCTTGGCGGAAGCGAGCTTTTCGCAAAGCACGGTTTGTCTTACTTGTGTAAATAAGAAAAAACCTATAGCCTTTTTAAAACGCCCAGTTGCCGTTTTTTAGGATTTGTACTTCTTTGCCATTGTGGTCGATTCCAACAACAGAAAGTTCGGGACCGCCTACCATAAAATCTACGTGTGTCATTGACTCGTTCATACCGACTTTTTTCTTTTGTTTGCTGGAAAGTTCTGTTCCGTTTTTGACGGTATCAGCATAGGCAGCTCCGAAAGCAAAATGACAAGAAGCGTTTTCATCAAAAAGCGTGTTTTTGAAGAGGATGTTTGTATTGCTGATGGGCGAGTCGTGTGGCACCAAAGCAACTTCGCCAAATCGTAAAGCACCTTTGTCTGTGGACAAAAGGGTTTTCAAAACATCCTGTCCTTTTTCGGCGTGGTATTCTACGATTTTGCCATCTTTTAAAACAAAGCTAAAATTGTCAATTGTGTTGCCGAGTGCGACTAGTGGTTTAGTTGCTTTAACTGTGCCGTTTATTTTGTAAGCGTGTGGCATTGTAAAAAGCTCTTCCGTGGGGATGTTTGCAAAAAAGTCAACACCCGCTTTGGACTTACCAGAGCCACCTTGCCAAATATGGTTTTCTACCAAGCCTACTTCTAAGTCTGTTCCCGGAGCCTTGTAAATAAGTTTTTTGAATTGGGATTTGTTTAAAAATTTGCTGTATTTTTTTAAGTTTTTATCGTGTTGTTTCCAAGCAGCGATTGGATCGTCTTGGTCTACCCGTGTTGCTTTAAAGATGTTTTCCCAAAGTTTTGCTAAAGCTTCATCAGCTGGCAACTCAGGAAAAACGGATTTTGCCCAAGCAGGCGAAGCTGCAGCTACTACTACCCATTTTACAATACTTTCCATCGTGTACTTGCGAATGCGTTTGTTTGCTTTTGCTGTTACATTTTGCCACTTGTCTAGGCGTTTTGGGTCTGCAGCTTTTAAAAGCTCAGGATTTGCGGTAATCAACGCAAGGCGATGATACCCCGCTTTCATATAGCTTTCAGCATAGTCAACCTTAAACTTAGGATATTCTTCAAAAGCGTGATCCTTTGCATAAAGATAACGAGACAAGACTATATCGTCATCACTAAATAAAAAGATAATGTCTTTAACACCCATTTTATATGCCTGCTTTGCAATTACTCGGGCTAAAGGTAGGGTTTCTTCTTGAACAGAAAGGGTAAAAGATTCGCCTTCTTTAATGTTTAAGCCCGCTTTCAAAATTAGCTCTGCATACTTTTCAAAATTTTTTTGTAAGTCCATAACTTCCTCTCAATGACACAGTAAAATCGCAAAGGTTTTATGTGCCGTTGACCCGTAGACGATTCGAACGTCCGACCTACTGCTTAGGAGGCAGTTGCTCTATCCACCTGAGCTAACGGATCAGTTAATTTAACTTATAAAATACTCTTATAAGTAGCGTTTAGTATATAAGATTTTACAAAAAAAGTAAAGAGGTTTTAAGTTTGTATTTTCAAAGAAAGTTTTGTAAAATTGTTTTTTTAAAATCGTAAAAAATATAAGACAAAGCTTGCTTGAATTTTTAAGTTTTACTCTTGTTTTTTTTTATGCATTTTGATATAATGCTCGCAAATGTGCATACGTAAATTATTTGGAAAAAGGAGACAAGCTATGGATAAACTTCACCATTGCGATGTAAAAGACGCAAAGGAACTTTTACAAAAGATTGAAAAATTGCGGGACGATGTAATTCGGGAAGGCAATATAAGTATTGAAGAATGGGAACCTAAGATAACGCGAAAGCGTTTTTTACCGTCGGCTGAAAACCTTTTTCATTATTTGGCAGCTCGGCGCCGTGATTTACGAACACTTCAAGAGGATTTGATTCCTTGGGGACTTTCGTCGCTCGGACGAATGGAAGCAAAATCGCTTGCTACAATTGAAGCGGTTATGGCTACTTTGGAAGATATTATCGAATGCAAAAAAACGGTTGCTCATCCGCCTGCGTCAAAGTTTTATGAAGGAATGGAAATCCTTGAAAACAATACAAACGAGATTTTCGGGAACTCAGACCTTTACACTCGAATTATGGTAACAATTGGGACGGAGGCTGTTGAAGACCAAGCTTTTATAAATCAACTTGTGGAAAACGGAATGAATATTGCTCGCATAAATTGTTCGCATGATGACGAAACAATTTGGCTTGAAATGATTCGTATGGTTAAAGAAGCGGGCAAAATGTATGACAGAGAAATTAAAATTTCGATGGAAATTGCAGGACCAAAAATTAGAATAGCTTGGATTTACACAGTTGAAAAATTTCCGCGTGTTGCTCAAGGTGAAAAAATCCGTGTAGAAAAAGATCAAAGTGAAATAGGCAAACACCCTGACTGCAAACTTGTAATCGGGATAAGCATTCCTGAAATTTTACGCGACATTGAAATGGGGCATTCGGTTGTTTTGGATGACGGAAGCTTAGAATGTAGCGTAATTGAAAAAGACGAACAGGGACTCACCTTGTTTGTTGATAGAGTTAGTGGAATTGATAGACGAGTTAAGGTTGAGCATGGTGTAAATTTTCCTAATAGTAATTTTAGTCTTTCGATTTTGTCCGAAAAGGACAAACAGGATATGGCTTTTGCAGTTGAGCACGCGGACATTGTCGGATTTTCGTTTATAAAAACTGCGGAAGATATGGCAACTGTTCAGAATGCCCTTAAAGAACTTGTCGGTGAGCGTGCAGACGAAATTCCTTTGATGGCAAAAATTGAAACGGCTCAAGCAGTCGAAAATCTTTCGTCGATAATACTTCAAGGCGCAAGTAAAAATCCTTTGTGTATTATGATTGCACGCGGAGATTTGGCAATTGAAGCGGGATATATTAGGCTTTCGGAATTGCAACAAGAAATTATGTGGATTTGTGAAGCAGCAAATATTCCTACGATTTGGGCAACTGAAGTTTTGTCGAACCTGATAAAACGCGGGATTCCGACACGTGCTGAAATTACGGATGCAACTGAAGGCGGTTCTTGCGAATGTATTATGTTGAACAAGGGGCTTTATCTTCCGCACGCTTGTAGTATGTTGCGTTCCATTTTGGAAAAACGCCAAAAACACAAGATAAAAAAGACCTATATGCTTAGAGCGCTGGGCATTGCAAAACAATAAGATAAAAGAACAAGGCTTTCGAGTTTTGAATTTTCTATTAGAATTTTATGAAAATTCAAAACTCACTATTGATATGTACTAGCCCGCCATCCGTGCAAGAGTAAGTTTTTCGCAAAATATGGACAAGTCTTACAAGAGTACTTAGAAAGATAAAAAAGTTTTTTAATCCTTCCCAAACAGTTTATCCCACAGTACTAAAATCTTAAAACCCAAGTATCTAAAAAAATTTAGGATACGCAAAGGATTGCTAAAAACGCTCAATACATATTCCATTCCGCTGTTAAAAACTTTTTCGGAAACGGCTTTTTTGTTTTTTGCAAAAATATCTAAAATGTTTTTATCGTAAATAAAAATTCCCGACTTAAAAGCTACACGATTTTTATTTATCCACTGAACACCTCCCTTGATTCCGTTGGAAACAATTGTGAGTTCAGGTTCGGCTTTTGAAATAGCTGTAACAATGTCCCGTTCCATTGTTTTGGGATAAAAGCCGGCAAAACGCCCAACTACTTTTAGTGTCGGAAAAGTATTCTTTACATTTCGCTCGGCTATTGCTAAACTCTCTTTACGCCCGCCTAAAAGATATATGGACATAAAATGGGCTTCAAGAGCATTTAAAAAAGCAATTATTACATCAAACTGTCGTCTTCGAATGGGAACAGGTTTTTGTAAAAATTTGGCTGCTGAAATTAAACTTTTTGAAGTTGGTAAAACTAAGCCGGCTTTTAAAACAAGTTTTCTAAATTCATTATTGTGGCGAGCTTTTAAAAAATCCCAAAGACTTAAAAAAACAATTTGTTGAATTCCTTCTCTTTTCAAAAAACTCATTGCCACTTCTTCAATGTCTTCATCTTTAAGCACATCAATGGGTACACCAAGTAAATATATTCGCTCAACACTCATTTTTCCTCCTTTTATTTTGGACTAAAATTCTCCATACAAAAGCTCATTTTTTATTGTTTGAACTACTGCTAGCGCATAAAGAGCAGCCGTTTCAGCTCGCAAAATATTTGTCTGAAAATGACAAGCTAGAAATTTCGCCTCTTTTAGTAGCTCATACTCTCTGGGAGAAATTCCACCCTCACAACCAACAGCTAAAACAAGACTCCCTGCTGGTTCTTTTAATATAGATATTAAAGATTTTTGTTCAATATCTTTTTCCGTGAAATATAATTTTATCATATTTTTGCTTTTAAAGCTAGGCTTTTTAGCTGTTAAAATATTTTGCAGATTGCTTTGTTTTCGACTTAGGCTTGAATAAAATTGTGCATCTTCAGTTAAATCGGCTAAAGCGTCTTCTAGGCGACAGGCAGGCAAAACTTCTGTAAGCACGGGCGAGTTTGATTGCTGGCGCGCTTCTTTTATAATTCGCTCGTATCGTTTTTGCTTTGTTTCCTTTTGTACTTGCACAACAGAATATTCTCCAAAAATTGGTACAATATAACGCACGCCTAATTCGGTTGCCTGTCGTACAACAATATCCATTTTGGCAGGCTTTAGCATCCACTGTAGCAAAATTAAATCAAAAACGGGGGCTTTGACCTTTGTTTTGGGATTACTAGTTTCGATGCGACTTTTAGGACTTGTAGCCTTTAAGTACAAGATTTTTTTTACCCTATCCACTCGGACAAGAGTATATGAAAGTTTTTCACCATTCGCAAAAGCTAAATCCAAAACATTGCCTTCCCTATGTCGCCTTACTCGCACTAGATAATTATAAGCCCGCCCCCGAAGCTCAATTTCACTTTGAGGAACGGGATAGTTTTCAACAATAAATTGTTTCATCAAATTTATAACTTTATTAAAGCCAAGTTATTTTGTATCCTTGTCTTTTTCCAGATTATCTTGTAATTCTGCAACAGTTTTCGCTCCCCTTGCTAAAGCATTTGCATCTTTATATTGCAAAATTTCGATAGCCTTTTTTAACTGAGGATCAAATTCAGTATCGACTTTAAACTCACTCGAATAGCTATTAACCCGTCCTCTTACAGCCATTTCTAAAATTTCAAGACGAATCTTGTAATCAGCTTGAAGTTTTTTTGCATATTCTTTTATTTCTTGTGTAGAAATATTTGATTTGGATTTTGCAAATTTGTCCAATTTATCCTCAGAATAAAGTCTAGAAAATTCTTCTGCTTCAGACTCTAAAACTTCAGGAAAATCAACTTCGTAGTCTGCGGGGATTCCAATTTCATTTATGTTTGCACCACTCGGCGTATAATAACGCGAACTTGTAAACTTAAAAGCTTCCTTGTCGTTTAGGTCGTAAATCATTTGTACAACTCCCTTGCCATAGGTTTTTACACCAACCAAAACACTACGCTTATTGTCTTTTAGAGCCCCCGCAACAATTTCAGATGCACTTGCAGAACCTGAATTTATCAGCGTAACAACAGGAGTATCTGCAGGTAAATGTTGGGCAAAGCGGTCAACCTTATAGTTAACAACAGAGTTAGGCATACGACCATTTGTTGAAACGACATCACCTCGTTCTAAAAAAAAGCTTGACACCTCCATTGCTGCATTCAAAAGTCCGCCAGGATTATCCCGCAAATCAAAAATAAGTTTTTTACAATTTTGCTTTGCTAAAGTATTATATGCGTTCTCAATGTGTTTTGCCGAGTTTGGATTAAATTCCAAAAGCTTAATATAACCAATTCCGTTGTCAAGCATTTGATACTTTACAGTAGGCACTTCAATTTTTGCCCTCGTCATAGTCAATTCAAAATTAATATTTTTTCCACGCAAAACTTTTATAGTAACCTTTGTACCAACTTTTCCCCGCAATATGCTAAGCACTTCCGTCATTGTAATATCTGCAGTTTGCGTACCATCAATTTCAGTTATATAATCGCCTGAGCGTAAACCCGCCTTTGCACCCGGGGTACCATCAATTGCACTCATAACTTCCACATAAGCAGGCTTTTCTTCAGTTGACTTAAAAGGCTTTGTAATTGTTACTCCAATTCCGCCAAAGGAACCCGTTAGTGTTTCCTGTAATTCAATTCCCAGTTGGGATGTTCTTTCAAAGTATTCACTATAAGGGTCATCAAGTGTGCTAAACATTCCTTCCATTGCCCCCTTGTACAAGGCATCCGCATCAAGCTCGTCAACATAATTTTTTAACAAAAACTTATAAACCCATTCCAACTTTGAAATATTTTCATCAACATTCAAATAATCATCAGGGGAGCTTTGGCTATCATTCATAGCAGTTTCACTATTCGAAACATTAATCGTTTTTTCAAAAAGCCCCGAAGCTGACAAATTTGTTACAAACAACAAAACAAAAATAAAACTAATCAATTTTTTTATCATAAATTTCACCCACAAAACAAATATAGAATATTCTACTAATAAGTCATAAAAAAAACAAGCTATAAAAAATTTATTGTTTTTAAAAGTAAGTAAATTTAATGATTGATTTTTCCTTCAATTTTGGTTAAAATGTAAAAATGACAGAAAATGAAATACAAAAGAGTTTTAACGATTTTATTTTATCGGCTTCAGGTTGGAGAAAGGTTTTTGATATTGATGGCGAGACGGGAAAAACTGGAAAGGTTTTAACAACTGACGGATTTTTAACTTTTTTAATATGTAAAAGTTTTGAAAAGTTTTTACTCGCAAAAAACAAAAAACAAGTTGTAATAGGAAGAGACACCCGTCCAACGGGGGCTATGCTTGAACTAATTGCAAAAAATGCTTTTACTAAACTTAATGCAAAACTCATCGGAGTTGCAACTGCTCCTGAAATTATGGCACATTCTAAAAAATCAGCTACTCCCTTTATTTATTTTTCTGCCAGCCATAATCCAATTGGACATAACGGTGTTAAGTTTGGTTTAACTGATGGGGGCGTTTTAGGTGGCGAAGATATTTCAAAGCTAATAAATATATTTCGTGAAGCAGCGCAGTTTTCTTGTGATGATAAAAGTGTTTTTAGCTTTTCAGAATTGGAAACTTTTAAAAAAGACTTTTTAATACTTTGGAAAAAACTTAGCACTTGCAGTTTGACCGAAAAAGATTTAGCAGAAAAAGCTTCTGAAAAAGAAAAAGCTTTGAAAAATTATTTTGACTTTACTCTTGAAACAATTTCAGGTAAATCCAATAAGCAAGCCCAAAATGAATTTTCTGAGCAACTAAAAAATTCTGTGCTTAATTATAAAAAAGCTTTTGGCGATTTTTGCATAGTTTACGATTTTAATGGAAGTTCTCGTTTTTATTCTATCGACAAAACTTTGTTTGAAAAGTTTGCTTTAAATCTTTATAGCTTTAACGAGGAAAAAATCGTGCACGGAATAATTCCCGAAGGCGAAAACTTAAAACCAGTTGCAGAAAAAATGCGAGAATTAGCAAAAGCGGATAAACGCCCAATCTTCGGTTTAATGCCTGACTGCGATGGCGATCGTGGCAACCTCGTTTTTTGGGAAGAGGGAAAAAACTTGCCACTTATTTTAAACGCTCAAGATGTTTTCGCCCTTTCGGTGCTTTCGGAGCTGAGTTATGTTTTGGCTACAAAACTGACTGAAAAGCCCATTGCTCTTGTGGTAAACTGTGCAACATCTTTTCGCATTCATAAAATTGCTCAAGCTTTTAACGCCAAAGTTTTTACAGGTGAAGTCGGGGAGGCAAATGTAGTAAAGCTTGCAGAAGACTTACAGAACGAAGGTTATTTTGTGCGAATCTTGGGCGAGGGTTCAAACGGCGGAAACATAACTTTCCCCGCTAGAGTTCGAGATCCCTTGAATACAAGTTTTGCAATTTTAAAGCTTTTAGTTTTTAGAGAACCTTTGGTAGCGGACAAAATAGAAACTAAGACTCCGCCTTGCTTGTTTAAAATGTGGTGTAAACTTTCGAGGCAAATGGATAAATACAAGCCCAACTTTTCGTTAAAAGACATAATTGCAAGTTTGCCCGCTTACACAACAACCGCAACTCAAGAAAAAAGAGCTCTTTTGAAAATCAAGCAAAAAGACCATACTTTGCTAAAGCGTAGTTACCAAAAGATTTTTGAAGCTGAATGGAAAAATCAAAAATCAAAGCTTTTAGAAAAATACAGTTTTCAATATTACAAGGTCTTTGGTACAAAAGGAACAGAAGAGTTTTCTTGCGAAAACGATTTTGGACTTTCGTTAAATGGTGGTTTGAAAATAGTTTTTTATTCAAAAGAAGATAACCCACTCGGATTTATCTGGATGCGTGGTTCAAAAACCGAACCTGTATTTCGCGTTATGGCAGACATTGCGGAAAAAAATGAAACAGCGGAAACTGAACTTGTAAACTGGCACGGAAAAATGCTGGAAAAAGCAGATACCCTGTCCTTAGAAAGTTAGGTAGCCTATGAGTTTAGAGTTATTGGTTTATCTAGATGATTTTAGTAACCGAAGTAATTTATGAAAAAACTTTTTGTTGTTTTGAAAATTATTTTTTTTTACTTGTATGATTCAATACAAGAAAAAAAGGGTAATACCCGCAAAACAGTTATTGATAAAAGATGCCTTGCTGAAAATCGATACTACACTTCAGATGAACTTGTAAAACTTTGGAACAATGGCAGGGACAAAATCTTTTATAACAATTGAGTACTTGTGTGTGGGTATTAAAAATTTATAAACACTAAAGCAATTTTTGCGTTTTGGCTACTTCTAAAATTTTTGCATTCCAATAATTTTTATTCATATATTTATCCCTAACTTCATTTTCACTTGTTAGGATTACCCTACTTTGTAAAAGCTTAAAACTTTTTCCTAAAAAACTAACAGCCTCTGAAGAATTTTCGCCATTTAGTTTTGCACTTATATCTGCACAAAAATAAAAATACCAATGAGCGTAAATACTTTTTTCGTTCGCAGCTTCATTCGCCAAGATGCTCATTTGCTGTAAAATATTTTCAAGCTTTTCTTTATTTTTATTTGCTAAAATATTAACTATTAAAACCTTAGCACGATAATATAATAAAAATATTTGAAAAAGTTTTTCAGCAGTTGTAAGACTGTCTTTTGTTTTTAATATTAAATCTTCACCAAAAGAAAAGCCCGACTTATTCTCGGGAGATTTTTTGATTTTGCTTTTTACACTATGCAATAAATCTTCGCATGAAAACTTGCTAACATCAACGGAAAAAATTTTTTCAGTTTCATCTGCTAGTATTGGACTTGTAAAAAATGAAAGTAAAAATAAAACAACAGCATCAAAGTTTATACCAATATATTTATTAAAAATTTTTTGAGCTTGTATATTTTGAGCTTGGTGAGAAAGCATAAAAGCCTGCCATATTTCGCAAACGGGAAGAAAGTCTGTAAAATATTGGTTAGCAAAATTGCCTGCACGCGTAAAAAAATCTTCCGCCTTTTTGTATTCGCCCAGTTGTGAATAAACTCTGCCCATCATAAAAAGTGTTTTAACTTTCCAGTTTTGTCTAAAATTTTTTTCAATTGTTTCATCTAAGCTTTTGAAATTGTTCAATGCCAAGGTTAAATCATTTTTCAAAAAATATGTAACACCCAAACTAAAAAGAACTTCACATAAAAATTCGGAGTCATTTAATTTGTTAGCTATATCAAGTGCATACGAAAAATAATTTATCGCATCGTTTAAATCAAACCGTCTTAAACTTGAGTTACCTAAAAAAAGCATACACTTATATTCGCCAACAAGAAAACGCTTATACTTAAACTCACTAATTGCTAGCTTTATTTCGTTCAAAGATTTTTCATTAGAAAAACTTTCAAAAAGTTTTAACGCCTTTTGATAATGTTTCAAGCCGTCAAAAAAAGCAGTATTCTTAAATGAGCTTTCAATATCGGTTTCAATAATTTTTTCACTTGATGCAGTGTGCAAAAAAACTGAAAGCAAAATAGAATCAGTTTTTGTATAATTCATCGATCGTACAATTGTTACAAACTCATTGGACGGAGCAATTTCACCTGCCTTATATGCTGAAACTAAAAAGCTAGCAAGCTTGTCATAAAGCTCTTGAGTTTTTGCGCCGATTTTGTTTTCGATAAAATCACTCAAATGTGTAGAATGTGCATATAAATTATTTGGCTCAAATATTATTTCGTTTGCATAAAGCCATGCACAAATATCAGAAAAAAAATCGGGTGATTTATTAAGCGATGTAAAAAATGTAGAAAGCTCATCGATAAATAAATACCTTGAAAAAATTGTTGTTAAAAAAACTAAGCTTAACATACCTTCAGGAATTTTTGAAATACTAGGAATTTTTTTTGGAAGCTCGCGTACCTCAGCCTCAGGAATAATAATTAATATTTTTTGAAGCTCTGTATTAAGTTGCTCATTTCGTAAATCACCTGAAAAAATAATAGGAAGTTTGCCCGAGTTTAGTCTTTGGTAAATTTTAAAATAAAGAGAGACGTACAACAAAAAAGCATCAACAAAATATTCAGGCAAATCTTTTTCAAACCTATGTTTTTTAAAATACAACATCGAAGGTTTTACTTGGTTAAAAGAAAATTTTTCATCATTAGTTAAATATTTAAGATCATCATCACAAATAGGATTTTGCAAAATAAAATTATACAAAACCCAAAAGAACGAATCCTTTCTGTGCAGGACAATTGAGGGAAGCTGTTTTTTTTCAGAATTTTGTTCTTTAATATTTTCAAAAATTGTAAACTCCAAAATTTTTGAAATGTTTTCTGAAGTGTTATCAAGCCTAACATAGTCGGAAAATGTTTGATATAATTTTTTTGTTACATAAAATAAATTTTCCTCAAACAAAATATTTCTAGTTTTGTCAAAATAATTTTCTATTTCAACCTCATCAAAGGTGCTAGGAGTTTTATCCACAAGCAATTTAAAACTTTCTATAAAAAACAAATTTTTATTAAAGAGTTCTTGAAGTAAAAATAAAAATCTAATGCTTGAAAACTCAGGTGCTAAAATTTTACTATTAAAATAAAAATAATATTTATTAGACTGCTTAAAAAACGAACCACCATTTGCTATGCAAGTATGTTCCATATTTGCTAGCATATCCAAAAACTTAACCGTATAAATTTTTTTCACTTGCCGTTGAAAAGGTAATTCTAAAAAAATGCATATCATAAGCACTCAAATTATAAACAAAAATTAAAATTTAAACAAGTATATCGTGTTAAAAATAATTCTACTTCCACTCAATAATCGCCTCGCAATAATCCGAAGGAGGTTCAAAGCCTAGCATTTTTATAACGCTTGCAGCAATCGAAGCAATACCCAAATTTGTTTTAAGCTCAAGCTTATATTCTCCTTTGTACTCAGGATCATAAATAATAAAAGGCACGGGGTTTAAAGAATGGCTTGTTTTTGCACGAGGCTTTCCATTATTCATTTTTATGCTACCGTCTTTTTCATGCTCGTACATATCATCTGCATTTCCATGGTCGGCAGTAATGAGCAAAACCCCGCCTGCTTTTTTTGTTGCCTTAACCAAACGAGCAAGTTGAATGTCTATAGCTTCCATCGCACAAATTACTGCTTGGTAAACTCCCGTGTGTCCCACCATATCCCCGTTCGGAAAATTCAAACGAATAAATTGATAATCGCCCTTTTCGATTTCAGCAATCACTGCATCAGTAATTTCGGCACACTTCATCCAAGGTCGTTGTTCAAAAGGAACAATGTCACTTTTTATTTCCACATATGTTTCAAGGTCCTTGTCAAATTTTTCCAAACGGTTGCCGTTAAAAAAATATGTAACGTGCCCGTATTTTTGCGTTTCACTAATTGCATATTGTTTAATGCCCGAGGCACAAAGGTATTCACTCATTGTTCTATCTATTTCAGGCGGCGAAACTAAAAAGTTTTTTGGAATTTTCAAATCGCCATCATATTCCATCATCCCTGCATAAAAAACTTTTGGAAAACGCTTTCGGTCAAAATGTGTAAAATCTTTTTCCTTTTCAAAACTTTCAGTTATTTCTAAAGCACGGTCTCCACGGAAATTAAAAAATACAACAGCATCTCCATCTTCAATTACGCCAACAGGTTTTCCATTTTCTGCAATAACAAATTCTTTTAAGTCTTGGTCAATCACACCCGGACTTTCTGACCGCAAAGTTTGAATCGCTTCAGTCGCATTTTTAAATTGCCTACCCTCGCCTAAAACATGAGTGTACCAACCTCGTTTTACCATATCCCAGTTTGCACCATAGCGGTCCATAGTTATGTACATTCGTCCACCACCCGAAGCAATTTTACAAACACAATTATTTTTTTCTGAAGTCGCTTTTAAAAAACTTTCAAGCTCGTTAATATAATCGAGGGCAGAAGTTTCAGGAACATCTCGACCATCTAAAAGTGTGTGCACAAAAATTTTTTTTAAGTTTTCGCTAGCAGCTTTTTTAATAAGAACCTTTAAGTGGTCAATATGTGAATGCACATTACCGTCTGATAAAAGTCCAATTAAATGCAAGGTTGAATTATGCTCTTTCGAAAAACTAATTAAATCTTGCCATGTTTTATTTTGAAATAGACTTTCGTTTTTAATTGCATTAGCAACTAAGGCTGCGCCTTGATCAAAGACGCGTCCGCAACCAATAGCGTTATGTCCCACTTCGCTATTGCCCATATCCTTATCGCTCGGTAAACCAACAGCAGTTCCGTGAGCTTTCAAACGAGTGTTAGCTTGCGTTTTTAATAAGTCTTCAAAGCAATTCATTTTTGCATTTGCAACAGCGTCTCCATCTTTGTATTTTCCAAAACCAACACCGTCCATAATTACAAGAATTACGGGACCTCGTCTACCTTTCCAGTTTTTATTTTTTTCTAAAGCTTTTACTTTCATTTAGCTCTCCTTAAAATTTTATTTATCTATTTGAAATTTTTCTTTTTTTGTTTTTAACAAGCGAGCTGTATCAGCAATGACCGTATGAATTTTTCGCTCTTCAATTTTTTCAATCTTAAAGTCAATATTGTCAATAGAAATAATTGAACCTTCCTCAGGAAGAATTTCCGAAGTCTCCAAAATCAAACCTGCTATTGTATCGTAAAAGTCAGACTTCAAATCTACATCCAAGGCGTTATCAATATCAAGCTCTCGATTTATGTCGTAAAGTTTTGCGTCTCCCCGAATTTTAAAACGGGTCGCACCAATTGGAACAATATCTTTTTCATCAGCATCATCATACTCATCCTTTATAGTTCCAAAGACCGCTGTAATTATATCGTCCATTGTTGCAACACCTACATTCTGTCCGTGTTCATCTATGGCAATTATTATATTTGTCCGTTCACTTTTCATTATGTCGATAACTTTAAACATACCTGCCGTTTCAGGAACAAAGACAGCCTCTCGCATAAGTTCAGTTATTTTTACATTTTTATTTTCAGTAAAAAGAATATCCTTATAATGCACAACACCCAAAACTGAATTTGTATCATCGTCCTCACAAACTGGTAGACGCGAATATTTTGTTTCACAAAAAAACTTTACAGCTTCAGCAACATTCATTTTCGAATCTATGTAATCCATTTCAATAACAGGTGTTATAATGTTTCGCAATTTTAAATCGCGTAAGTGAATTGCGCCTGTTAATAAATTTTGTTCATCTAAACTTAAAGCTCCATCCTCAACACTCATATCCACAAGAACTTGTAAAAGCTCTCCCGTTAGCTCGCCTCTTTTATTTTTATTAAACAAAGAAAAAAACTTTAACACAACACGAGAAATAATATTTAAAGCACAAGTAATAGGCAAAAAAATATAACGCATAATTTGTAAAGCTGGTGTGTTTACCTTTATAATTTCGAGAGGTTTATAAGTAGCTAAACTTTTAGGTAAAATTTCTGCAAATAAAATTATCAAAAATGTAACGATGATCGTAGAAATAATTTTTGAGTTTTTTATATTTGAAAAATGTTTTATTGTAAAAGCTGTAACAATACTCGTTGTAATATTGTTCACAAGATTTGTACCGACTAAAGTCGAAGCAACAATTTTATCTTTAATTGAAATTAAATACAAAGTTGTTTTATTTTTTTCGGGAGAAAGTTTTCGCTCATCAGTTTTGTTTATACTCGTAATCGCTGTTTCAGTGCAGGAAAAAAAAGCAGCTAAAAAAAGCAAGACAAGAACTACAATAATCAATATTATAAAATTCATAATCTATTCCGTAAGTCGAGTTACTTTTAACTTTTTAATTTTTTTCTTTGAAGTTTCCAAAACCTTAAAATTGTACTCATCGATTTTTACTTCTGCACCAATCGAAGGCATATCTCCAAATTCCTCCAAAACAATTCCAGCTATTGTTTCGTGTTGATTGTCAGGAAATTCTGTAGAAAAAGTTTCGTTAAAATTTGTAATTTGCATAGCACCTGAAACAAGATAACCATTTGCAATTTTAATGCACTCGCTTTTTTTTGTATAAAAATCGTACTCGTCTTCAATTTCTCCAAAGACCTCTTCCGTTAAATCTTCCAGCGTTACAACTCCCGCCGTACCTCCATACTCATCCAAAACAATAAGCATATTTTGTCCCTCGTTGTGAAAAAGCTGTTGAAGCTTATCCGAAGGCGTTGCTTCAAAAACAAAAACAGGTTCTCGCATATAATTACGCAAGTCAAAATTTTCGTTCATTTCGTTTTTATAAAACTCAGGAGAAATTAAAAAATCTTTTATATAAAAAACTCCCTTTATATTATCAATGTCTTCATCGTAAACAGGAAAGCGAGAAAAACGAGATTCTTCTGAAAGAGCTAAAACTTCCTCGGCACTAGCTCCAAACTGAATAGCCTTTATGTCAGGACGAGGTGTCATTATATTTTTAGCTTGAATATCTGCATAGCTCAAAATTTTTTCCATCATAACTCGCTCATGTTTTGAAATCTGTCCGAGCTTTTCGCTTTCTTCAAAAAATATTTTTAAGTCATCCTCAGTTACTTCGGTACTTTTAGTTTCGCCATACACTCCAAATAAAAACAAAAAAGGTTTTGTTAACAAATTAAAAAACCAAACAAAGGGCTTAAAAAGTTTTATTAAAACTTCCGTTATAATAGAAGCATTTAAAGCAATTCCATCAGGGTAAGCCAAAGCAACAGCCTTAGGCACAACTTCTCCAAAAATCAAAACTAAAATAGTCGCTAAGCTTACTGCAACTCCAACTGCAGTTTCACCACTAAAAAGAGAAACAGCAATCGTGGTAATCACAACCGTAATAAGACTATTGACAATCGTATTTCCGATTAAACCCGTCGTCAAAAAAGCTTGAGTATTTTTTAGAATTTTATCCACTCGAATTGCTTTTTTGTTTTTGCGTTGTCTTAAATATCGCATCCGCAATTTGTTCAAACTCAAATAAGCAGTTTCCGAAGCCGAAAAAAACATCGACCACAAAAGCAAAAACACCAATAAAAGAATCTGCACTAAAGTTGCAGACGGAGGCTGATCACTCATATTCAAAATCATAAAGATTTTTTTATTTTTTGTCAAGAGGTTTGTAAAAGCAATTTTTGTAATTAAACTGCAAGTTGTATTATCTCAAAACATATTTTATATAATCGTAGTCCCTTTAATTTTTATTTTAGTTCTTTTAATGCCTTGCGTGCTTCTGTTTCCTCATCGTAGGGCATAACATAGTCGTGAAAGATAATGCTGTTTTCGTGCCCCTTGCCTAAAAGCAAAACAGTGTCGCCCTCTGTACAAAGTGAAAACGCTTTTCGAATAGCAAGTGGACGGTCGGGAATAATAAAAAGCGTTTTGTCAATTTTTTTATTTTCTACTCCCTCAGCTATCATTGTTAAAAGTTCTATTCGGTCTTCACCTCGTGGGTCCTCGTCTGTAAGAATTATGATGTCGCAATACTTTGATGCAATGCGTCCTTGCTCCGGGCGTTTGGTTCTATCTCGTTCGCCACCTGAACCAAAAACTGCAATTAGTTTTTTACCTTGTCGATGACAGTTTTCAGCAATGGGTGGCATAATTGTTTCAAAGGATGAAGGCGTGTGCGCATAATCAATAAGCACATTAAAGTTCTGTCCCTCGTCCACATTAAACATTCTCCCTGTAATTGGTTTAAGTTTTGCAAAAGCATCGATAATTTTTGCCAAGCTTGTTCCAGTAATTTTATGAACAGTGAGCAGACTTGCAAGAATGTTTTGAACATTAAAGACGCCTGCAAGTGGAATACTTGCGTTAAAGTCTTTTTTTATTTTTTCTCCACTTGGATTTCTATCGTCTGTTTCAAAAGAGGTAATAGTAAAATTAATGCTCGATTTTTTTTCTTTTATATTTGAAGCAAGTAAAAAAAAATTTAATTTTTTTGCGAAGTCAGTTTTAGTTAATTCAAGTTCTGTTGAAAAACCGTAAACATCTTTTTCTGTAGCATCAAAAAAATAGTCGGCAGATGGATCTTCTAAATTTACAACGCCAAAGCTTTTAATTTTTTGTCCATTTTTAATATGTTCACTTTTGTCAAGCTTTCTAAAAAGGTTTGCTTTATCAAAGCGATAACGCTCAAAAGTTTTGTGAAATTCTAAATGCTCTTCGGTAACATTTATAAAAACTCCAACATCAAACTCAAGATTTTCAAGACGAGCTGTTAGTTCTGAAAGTCCATGCGATGAAGATTCCACAATGGCATATTCGCATCCATTTTTTTTCATTTCATAAAGTCGTTTTTGAACTACTGTGCTTTCTGGAGTTGTTTGGTGTTCGGGATTTTGTTGCTCCTCGTTTATGTCTCCATATGAATAACTAACTGTTGAAAAATATCCCGCTTTAAAACCTAATGTATTTAACAATTGCCATATAAAAGAAACCGTACTACTTTTTCCTTCGGTTCCTGTAACGCCGATAACTTTTAAAGTTTTAGAAGGATGTTCGTAAAAGTTTGCAGAAATTTGTGCCATAGCAAAACGAGCGTTTTTCACTTTTGCGTAAAAAACATTTGGCTCAAAATTAGTTAAATCATTTTCGTGCACAATTGCCCTTGCACCATTTTTGATGGCTGATAAAATATATTTTTCACCATGTGTATGCAAACCTGAAAGAGCAAAAAAAACGGCTCCGCTTTTTATTTTTCTAGAATCATATTCTAAAGATGAAGCCATTACATCACTGCCTTGCGTTTTAATAACTTCAACATTTTTTAAAAGTTCTAAAAAAGATTTTTCCATAAACTAAACTCCGTTAAATAATATTTTTATTTTTTAAAAATTTTTGATAAAATACTTTTTAAATTTTTTGTTTTGCTATTAGAAATTTTAGCCTCTGCTTTTTCCATATAAACATCTTGCGACGAAAGTTTTTTGTCGCTTGAAATTTTTTTCATAACACCATCACTTTTCATAATGCGACCTTTAATAGAATCTTGCATTTGCGTTTCAATGTATTCTGCAATGCAAAGCTTAATATTAGAATCATAAATCGGTGCTGCAACTTCAATTCGTCTTTCCATATTTCTTGTCATCAAATCACTTGAGGCAATAAAATATTTTGCGTCCGTTCCCTCACCAAAAACATAGATGCGAGCGTGTTCCAAAAATCTTCCAACAATGCTTCGTATTTCTACATTCTCAGTTGCATTTTTTATGGATGGAAGTATACAACAAATCCCACGAATTATCATTGTAATTTTAACGCCTGCATTTGAACACTCTACAATTTTGTCGATGACATCTTTGTCAGTCAGTGAATTAAGCTTAAAAAAAATGCGACCGTTTTTCCCTTTTTCTTTTTCCCTTTCCATCAAAGATAAAATGGTAGACTTAATTGTAAAGGGGGCTTGCAAAAGATGAGCATAAGCTCCGTCTAACTTTCCTATTGCAATATTTTTAAAAAAATCATTTGCATCCAAGCCAATACCTTTATGTGCTGTAATTAAACTAAAATCGCAATATTGCTTTGAAGTACTTTCGTTATAGTTTCCCGTACCGACTTGTGTAATATATTTTATTTTATTTTTGTCACGATATGAAATTAAACAAATCTTTGAATGAATTTTATATTGTTCAAAACCAAAAAGAATATTGCATCCTGCATTATAAAGAATATCCGAATAGTTAATATTATTTTCCTCATCAAAACGAGCTTTTAATTCCATTACCACTGTTACATCTTTTCCGTTTTCACTTGCATTTGCTAAATACTGCACGAGCTTAGAATTTTTTGCTAACCGATAAATTGTAATCTTAATAGAAAAAACTCGCGGGTCATTTGCTGCTTCTTTAATTAAATCTAAAAAAAACTTTATATCATCAAATGGATAAGAAAGCATTATATCTTTTTTTTTGATTAAAGCAATTTTAGATTTTGCATTTGGTTCAGGTAAATATGAAGTAAAAGGTTTATTACAAACAGTTTCTTTAATAGCAGATGGAATATATTTTTCAAGTTCAAAAACATATGACATTTTTAATGGTGCATCCGTTGTAAAAAGATTTGCCTTATTTAATTTTAATTGCGAGAGTAAAAATTTTTCCGCCTCACTTGTTAATGGACTTGATGTTTCTAATCGAACTGCCTGTTGACGAGTTCGCCTTTTTATAACCGCCTTCATATAATCTTTATAGTTTTCAAACTCGTCTCTAATTTCACCCGTTTCAGTAAAATCAAAATTGCGTGTAACATTTATTAAACTCACGTGCTCTTGTTTGTAACCGGAAAAAAGTTTATGTACATAATTTAATAAAACATCAGATGTTAAAATATAAGAAAAGTTTTTTGCTCTTTGCAATTGGAAAAATTTTGGGAAATCATTTCGTACAGGAACAAGAGCAAAGGTGGTTTTCTTTTTGTCAGACAAAGTTAAAAAAATATAAAGCGTATCATTTTCTAAAAATGGAAATGGATGAGAGCTACTAATTATTTGTGGTGAAAGAAGTGGCATTAAATCATTGTGAAAATATTCGTCCACTGATTTTTTTTCTTCGTCTGAAAGTTCAGAAAAAATTTTTTGTATAACTCCATTTTCTTTTAACTCGTCTGTTACTTTTTTATAAAGCTCATCTTTTTTTTTATACAAAGGTGGCAACATTTTTAGCACAGCATCAATTTGTTCTTGTGCTGTCATTTCAGTTTTATTTTCACGGAAGTCTTTTTTTAAAACACTCAAGTCAGTTAAACTTCCAATTCGAACCATAAAAAATTCAGTAAGATTACTAACAAAAATACTAATGAACTTTAATTTTTCTAGAGGCATTACACAATTGTCCTTAGCCTCATCCAAAACTCTTTCATTAAAACGCATCCAAGAAATTTCTCGATTTTGTGTATAAGTTTTTTTCATTTTTCTTTTCTCTGCTAAAATGTTTATTTTAATTTTGAAAGTAAAACACCTTCGCGTAAACCCGTGTTACAAACAATTACTTCCTTGGCACTAAACTTTTCTAAAATATTTTTTACAACTATCGTGCCCGGTATTATTGTGTGAACGCGTTCAGGTGTTACTTGCAAAACAACTTGAAACAAATCTTTGTTTTTTGAAATTAAATTTTTATACAAAATCAAAACATCATTATAAGAAAATCTTGTGTTAATATTGTTAGGTAAAAATTCGCTCAAGATATTTCCCACAGCTCTCATTGTTCCACCAATTCCAAAAATAGTATTAGTACTCGCCTTCGCACCAATTTTAATTTTCTTTTTTGCAAACGCTTCTATTCTTTTTATTTCTTGTTTTGTCGGAAGTACAAGTTCGACAAAATCTTTATAAAGCGAAAGACAGCCGAAACCCAAGTTAAGATAAACATTAGCTTCTCTATTTTTGAATTGTACAATTTCTATTGAACCGCCACCAATGTCAACCGTGTAGCCTTGTTTTGTTTTAGCGTCATCAGTAAAAGAAAGCTCAATTCCTAAATAACCTAATCTAGCCTCTTCTTCTTGAGACAAAATTATCAAATCGATTCCTGTTTCTTTTTTAACAACTTTTTTTACCTCAGCAAGATTTTCTACCGACCGCAAGGATGCAGTTGCAAAAACAAAAACTTTTCGTAGTGAAAAAATATCTATCGTATTAAAAAGCCCTTGCAAAACCATAATTAGTTTTTTAAAACCCTTTTCAGTAAACCGTCCATTTTCAATATAAGTAACTAAACCCGCCACGGTCTTTTTTGTAAAAAGGCTTGTTAGAACCTTGTTCTTAAAACTATAAACCTGTAATCGAACTGTGTTCGCACCAATATCTACTACTCCATATCGCATACTTTAAGTATAATTAAAACGAAAAATTTATCAAGCAACTTCTCTAGGTAAAATTGCTTAGTGGTTGATAACCTAAACTTTGATGCGAAAGTCTATTTGTGAAAAATCAAAAACCAAATGCTTTATAAGTGAGAGTACTTCGCTTCGTTTGCTATGATGCAAGGTTGGCAAATGAAGTTACCACACGACAGCTTGGACATAGTGATTTTCATGCAAAAATAATTAAAGGAGCAAATCCTAAACAACACGAAATAGAGATTGCAAAAATTCTACACAAAAACGGACATGAGGTTTTATTTACACCTGAAAACAATTTTATACAAGGCATAAAAAACCCCGAAGGGATTTTGACGGATAAAAACGCAGTTATAGAGATGAAAGAAATTACTAGTAAAAAACTTAATAAGGTTTCTGATAACATAGAAAAAGCAATAGAACAGAATGCAGAGATTGTAATACTAAATCTTGTTGGCGAAAAAGATTTTGCTGAAAAAGATGCAATAAATGTTGCAAAAGAACAACTATATAACAGCAAAAAAACTTTACGAGAAATATGGCTTATATATGGTGAAAAAATAAGTAGAATAAAGCGTTGAAAGAATAAAAGCAGGCTGAAAGGCGTTTAGTATCACAACGCTTTTTCTTTCTTGACCTGCTTTCATGGGCATCTGTGGTGGCTGATTACATCCGCCCATACTCCCACAACTCCACTCACTATATTATCGCCTATTATCAAAAAAAAGTCAAGTGCTTTTTAAACTTATTACCCAAAATTACAAAGTTTTTTTTCGTTTGTGGTAAAATTTTAGTATCAAAAGAACAAAGAGAGCATTTAATTTCGCCTTACAAATTCGCAAGGCTCTTTAATGCTACGAGTTTGATAGTTATCAATATATAAAACTTTTTAAGTTTATTATTTTATACGATGACAAAATTTAAAAACACTCAAAACGACTAACTTGAGTAAAAATTTTTTCGTAAAGATTTTTATCTTTTTTCAATTTCGGAAGATTTAGCTTTGTTCCGTTTTCGCTTTGAACAAGACTCCCTGTTTTAAGTTGCTCAGGTAAAAGTTCAAAACTTAAAACTTCATTTGTAAAACGATTTTCTTCAACCAAGTACATTGCAGCAATTACATCCCAAAGTACATTGCCCTTAAAGTCAAACTCCTTTTCAAAAAACTTTAGCCAACGCAAAATTGGTTGATGCAAAATATTTATAATTTTTGTTTTAGGAGCAAAGTTAAAATTATCTATCATATAATAATGTTCAATACAATTATTTCCTGTAATAATATTCGGCTCAGGATAATTACTTAAAACTAAATGAGATGCTTCGTAGTCTACAGAAAAGTTAAGCTCGTCCATTTTTGTTTTGTTAAAAATTAAAGGAGCTGTCGTTCCACCCATTGCCGTAAAACTTTTTATTTTTTTAACTGTATTCGGTGAAAGCAAAAAGACATCTGCAAGATTATGCAAAGAACCTAATGCTAATAAACTAACCTCGTTCGGAAATTTTTCGATATAGTTTATAATTTCTTTTGCTGCCTTATTTGTCTCAGCATATTTTATTTTTTCGCTCTTTGTTAAATTTAATTTTAAAGGATTGCCAGAAATAATTTTTAATTTTGCACCTGTAAGTTTTAAAAAATTTTCAGTACATTTATTTACATTTTCTAAACTTGAGTTTCCAAAAGTTGTAGTAACAAAAGGAACTTCAACATTTTCACTAGTAAGCAAATAAAGCAAAGCAATAATATCATCAAGATCATAACCTTCCAGCGTAAAGGTATTATCAAAATCTACAATTATTTTTTTCTTTTGCATTTTAAACTCCCTCTCCTTTACAATTAAAAAAAACGACATTATCATTTTTAAAACTTATTTTTACAGTTTCATTTATTTTTGAATCGGATAAAAGATTATAACTCTTGAGCTTAAAATTATTTTTAGAAAGCTCCCATAAGGTTCTGTCGCCAAAAAATTCTTTGTTTGTAATTTTAAATTCGACGCCGTTTTTATCTGGGGAAATATTTTCAGGACGTAAAAGTAAAATACATTCACCTTCGATTTTATTTTCTCCATTGCATTTGTCAAGCTTAAAATTAAACACATCGCTGGAAAAAAAATTATCTTTAATTTTTCCATGTAGATAATTTGAATTGCCAAAAAAATTTGCAACATCCATTGAAGCAGGGGTTTTATAAATCTTTTCAGGAAAATCAAACTGTACAATTTTTTTATCAAGCATTATTGCTAACTTGTCCGCTAATAAAAAAGCTTCGTTTTTATCGTGAGTTACCATTAGCATCGTAACCCGAGTTTGTTTTTGAACTTCCTTTATAAGCTCCTGCATTTCAGCCCGCAAGCTGATATCCAAATTTGAAAAAGGTTCGTCCAACAAAAGCAATTTAGGTAAAACTGCCAAAGCCCGAATAATAGCAACACGTTGTTTTTGTCCGCCTGAAAGTTGTGCAGGAAATTTTCTTGCTTGGTCTTCAAGCTTAACCATTTTTAAAAGCTCGTTCACTCTAGTTTTTATAAGTTCAGGTTTTTCTTTTTTCATTTTTAAAGCAAAACCAACATTATCAAAAACATTCATATGCGGAAATAAATTATGTTCTTGAAACATAATTACGATATCCCTTTTGTTTATTGCTTCATTTGAAATATTTTTTTTGTCAAGCCAAACTTCACCAGTGTCAGCAGAAACAATTCCTGAAATTATTTTTAACAAGGTACTTTTTCCACACCCCGAAGGACCAAGTAATATTGTAAACTCATTTTTTTTAATTGTCAGATTTATGTCTTGAATAATTTTTTTACCATCATAAGTTTTAATAATATTTTTTAACTCAAGCATTTTTTCTTCCTTGTTTTTGTTTATAAATTGATTTAATAAATATTTCTGAAACTAATAAAATAAAAAACATAACAATGATAAACACAAAACTAAAAACAGAACCAAGCATCCTGTCTCCACTTTGAATAAAAGGTATCATCAAAATCGGGAAAGTTAAAACCTGCCCACCTCCAATACAAAAGCTCAAAAAATACTGACTAAAAGAAACAATAAAAACCATAACCGAAGCAGTAATAATTGAAGGAAGTAAAATCGGAATTGTAACATATAATAAAACTTGCAATGAATTTGCCCCAAGTGTTTTCGCCTGCAATTCTATTTCCTCTCCCATTAACACAAAACCTGACTTCAAAATAAAAAAAGCGTACGGGATACAAGGCAAAATATTTATTAAAATTACACCGAAAAAATTATTAGCTAGATTCAATTTTATAAACTCTACATGTAAGCCCATTGCAATTGACACTGGCGGAATAATAATCGGAACAAAAAACAAAGCTTCAATCATTTTTTTAAACTTAAACTTATAAAAGGCAAGACTCTTTGCAGCAGGTAGGGTAATTACAAATGTAAAAAATGTTACCACAATTGAAATAATAAAAGAATTAAAAAGAGCGGTTAAACTTTTTGCTTTAGGATCAAAAAAATATTTCCAACTTCGTAAACCAAAATCCTTCGGTATAATATTAGCCCACCGCCAATTTTTAGAAAAGCTTAATACAAAAATAATCAAGAGCGGAAAAATTATCGCAACAATAATTAAAGCACTTACAATTTTAGTAATTATTTTTTTCATATTAGTTCCTTAAAGATTTTTTTAAACCTGTTAATATTTTAAAAGCTAAAAAAAATAAAAGCAAAAACAAAAAACAAAAAATCAAATTCAATATACTGTAAGCAAGAGCATAGGGTCTATTTTCTAAAAGGGGATTTGTATATTCGATAAAAGTTTGTATTGGTAATGCCTTAGGTAAGGTAGGTCCAATAAGCATAGGCACTTCATAAGCTCCAAACGAAAAAGCAAATATAATTATAAAAGACGAAAAAATAGTCGGCATAGCAAGAGGAAGCAAAATATAAAAAACAGTTTGTAAATAATTTGCCCCGAGGTTTTGTGCTGTTATGCTCAGTTTCTCATCTATATTTGCAAAAACCGAATGGCTCGTTAAAGCTATAAAAGGAATTTCTTTCCACAAATAAACTAAAATAATACCAATACCAAATTGATCAAAAATAAGTTTTGAAAAAAATTCTGTATTAAAGTTTGGAAAAAAGAAATATACAAGACGAGAAAAAAAACCTGTTTTTCCCAAAAGGTTTATCATAATCAATACAACAACTATGTGTGGAACGCTCAAGGGGATTCTAAAAATGCGAATAAATTTTCGTCCCTTATCCTTTAAGTTGAGGATTATCAAACTTACTAGCACTCCAAAAAACACAGCAATAATCGACGACCAAAAAGAAATCCGCAAGCTAAACATCAAACTCTCCCAAAACACAGGCGAGCTGAAAATAGCTTTATAATAATCCAAAGTTAGCTCGGTCATTCCCATTATATGAAAAATCCCGAGGCTTTGAAGTAAACCTACACCAAGCCCCGTGAATATTATAAAAGCCAAATAAGCTAAACAAGGAATGACCAATAAATAAGGCTTAAACTTATTTATTTCGAGCAACATTTTCCAACCAAATCTTTTCGATAATTGGAACAAGGTTAGCAGGCATTTCAGGCACGCGTTTTGATGCAAGCTCGGAAGCAGGTATACCAGCTTTTCCCAAAGGCAAGGAATCAAACATCGCTTTTTCCTCAGCTGTCATTTTGTTAAAATCTAAAACAGGCATATCGCCCCAAACATTCGGATCATATTTAGTACTCTGTGCCTTTGGAGTTAAAATACAGTTAATTAGTTTTAAAGCACCTTCTTTGTTTGTAGCATTTTTTGGAATGGCAATAAAGTGTGTATTACCAATTGTTCCTTTGTCAAACAAAAATGATCTTGAACTTTCCGGAAAATTTCCCTTTGCAATTTCAGAGCTAGCTTGATTTGGATTATACGACATAGTCATATAAATTTCACCATTAGCAAATAAATTATCCAAAGCGGGATTATCAGCTGGATAAGTTTTTCCTTGATTCCACAAATATGGTTTTAATTCATTTAAGTAATCTAGTGCAGGTTGAATTGCTTTACGAACAGTCGCCTCATCAGCTTTCATTGTCATAAATTGTTTGTACCCAACAATGTCATAAATAATATTTCTAACAAAAGCCGAAGCAGTAAAATCTGGCAAGGCTGCATAGGTAAAACGCCCTGGATTTTTTTTGCACCAAGCAAGAAGTTCCTTGTGATTTTTCGGCGGATTTTTTACTTTGTTTGAATCACAAATAAAAACAAATTGTGCCTTTCCATACGGAACTTCGTAACCTTTAATTTCCATACCAAAATCATAAAGAACATCAGGCGATTTTTCATCTACATATTTTTTAAAATTTGGCACCTTATCAGTAATCGGTCCATACAACAAATCTGCTTGCATTGCTGTATAAAAATTTTCACCGTTAATCCAAACAAGATCTACGCTCCCATTTTCCTTTCCCGCTGTTTTTTCAGCAATAAGCAAGTTAAGAATATCATCGATATCCATCCCCACCCTATTTACTTCAAGCCCATAAGCTTCCCTTGCAATATCACTCAAGGTTCCATCAATCCAAGCATTGGTGTGCATACTCCCACCCCAACCATAAAAATTTACCTTATTTGTGTCAACTTCATTTCCGCCAAAAGCGTACAAAAAGCCAGAACTCAAAAAGAAAACACAAGCAAAAATTTTCCCTAAAAAGTTTTTCATCAAACTTCTCCTAAATATTATAATGTTTGTATAATAATATATTTATTTAGTTTAGTCAAGAGTTTTAAAATTTAACTTTTGTAAGAATAGCCTTACTTTTAGAAAATTGCGCTCTTGCCACGGACGGCAAGCTAGTATAAAGCAACAGCGATGTTTTGCAACAAACCATTTCGCCAAGTTGCAAAACTCGACGAGTAACAAAAAACACAGACGTTTTTTAACACGCTCCCGACACGGATGTCGGGCAAGTATTTTGATTTTGCGAGTTTTGAATTTTCATAAAAATTATAATAGAAAATTCAAAACTCGGAGGGGAACAAAAAACACGGA
>JARGFC010000098.1:0-9431 GCA_038397925.1 Treponemataceae bacterium | reverse complement strand
AAAAATAGGCTAAAATATGGCTAAAATGGGGTATAAGTGGGGTAAAACTATGGAATTAAAGGCTTTTTATGTAGATTAGTGGGGAGCGCTATATTTATGAATAAGGTAACGGTTTTGCCAAACTATATCCAATATAACAATAATGCTTGTTTTTCAAGAAAAGATGCATTAGCATATAGTACCAACAGAACTGTCAGTTATACGAAGATTGCAAAAGAATATCCTGAAAGTTTTTTTGTTGGTAATAAATCTAAAGCAAGTCAGATGTATGATGATAAAGGTTCTTTTTATGATATAATCGAAGGACTGAGACACAATACGGCTAACGGTATGATACATGGAGAGGTTATCGATTCTGAAAACACTTATTCTGAAAAAGTTTTTTTTGAAGAGTTATTAAGGTATTGTAGTGCGACTGGCGTTGAGGTTATAAGTAAGGCAAAGGCATATGATATATGTTTTAATCATTTACTTGAAGATGGAAATTTAATTTATAACCCAAACCTACGAAATACCGCAAAAGAATTTTTAACTGATGCTGAAAATATTCCTTCTAACCCGGACGGTTATATTGGTGATTGCGAAGTAAAACATATTGATAAAACGAATTGCCTAATAACAAATTCTGAAACTTACTACTTACATTATGGCATACCACTTGGTAACATTATCTATGGTGCAAATGTAAAAGGACAAGGTAATATTTTTATCTATGCTATAAAAAATAACAGCAAAACTAATTTAGATAAAAATGAATTAGAACTTTTAGCAAACTTAGAAATAAATTCAGATTTGTTTAAAGATTACCAAGTAAAATTTTATATTCCTAACAACCCCATTACCGATTATGAGCAAGTGTGTGAGGGATTAGGAAATAAGATTATGGGAGTTAAAATTGTTTATTCCTCAGACTTAGTAGTAAAAAATATAATTTTAAAATTAGGTGATGCGTATCTTAGTTGCAATAATTAACCGTATTTTATAAAAGCGAGTATCCTGACTTTTCTATGTAAATATGTTACAATGTTTTGATGGTTTTGTTTAGTTGACAGACAGGTTTTATAAAATGAGAAAATTAAAAAATATTTTGGTTACTGGTGGGGCTGGATTTATTGGCTCTAATTTTATTCGTAGTTTGTTTTATGAGCGAAACTTTCAAGGTAAAGTTATTAACCTTGATGCGTTAACCTATGCGGGAAATCCTGCAAATTTGAAAGAAGTACAAGATGATTTTGCTAATCAGTATGTTTTCGTTCACGGAAATATTTGTGATGCGTCAGTAGTAGAAAAAATTTTTGAACAGCATGCGATTGATACGGTGATTCATTTTGCGGCTGAAAGTCATGTTGACCGTTCTATCCGTACTCCTGATATTTTTTTACAAACAAATATTTTAGGAACATATGTTTTATTAAACACTGCTTTGCATTATTGGCAACAGGATAGCGAGTTTGAAAAAAAATATTTGTTTCACCATATTAGTACCGACGAGGTTTACGGCGCATTGGGAGCTACTGGTGTGTTTACTGAAACAACTTCATATCAACCGCGTTCTCCGTATTCAGCAAGTAAGGCGGCAAGCGATCATTTAGTGCGGGCATATTATCACACCTATAATCTACCGATTACAATTTCAAATTGTTCTAATAATTATGGACCATATCAGTTTCCAGAAAAATTAATTCCACTTATGATTTTGAATATTGTGCAACAAAAAAAATTACCGATATATGGTGACGGAAAACAGGTGCGAGATTGGATTCATGTAAGTGACCACAATCGGGCAGTCTTTGAAATATTGCGAAAAGGGAAAACTGGGGAAACTTATAACATTGGTGCTGAAAACGAATGGGAAAATATTGCTCTTTTGAAAAAGCTCATAGCGATTGTGTGTAAAAAATGTTCACTTGATGTGGCTTCTATTGAAAAAAATATTACGCATATTAGTGATAGACTCGGACATGACCGCCGTTATGCAATTGATAGTTCAAAGATAAAACACGAATTATCTTGGCAACCTGAAATCAGTTTTAATGAAGGTCTTGAACGAACTGTTGATTGGTATTTGCAAAATTCGAAATGGATTGAAAATATTATTTCAGGTGAGTATACTCGGTGGATTGATGAAAACTATAATCGAAGAGATGGAGACACAAAATGAAAGTTCCTTTTTTACCATTAAAACAAATTAACGAAAGTTTTGAACCCGAACTTTCACGCAGGGTAAATGATGTTATAAAAAAGGGCTGGTATATTCATGGTGATGAGTGTACCCGTTTTGAAAATGAATTTGCACAATTTTGTGGGGTACGACATTGTATTGGTGTTGGTAATGGTTTAGACGCTCTCCGATTAATTTTGCAAGCATATAAAATTTTGGGTTGTATGAAAGCTGGTGATGAAGTTATTGTCCCAGCAAATACTTTTATTGCAACTATCCTTGCTATAAATTATGAAGGATTAAAGCCAGTACTTGTAGAACCAAAATTGCAAACATATTTGATAGATGAAGCAGAAATAGAAAAGCATATTACTCCAAAAACAAAAGCTATTATGCCTGTACATTTGTATGGACGCGTTTGCAATATGGATGCAATCAATGCAATTGCAAAAAAGCATAATTTAAAAGTTATCGAAGACGCTGCACAAGCACATGGTGCAAGATACAAAGACAAGCGTGCTGGTTCTTTCAGTGATGCAGCTGGTTTTAGTTTTTATCCGGGAAAAAATTTAGGTTGTCTCGGTGATGGAGGTTGTGTTACAACAAATGATGATGAGCTTGCTACAATTATTCGTAAACTGGGAAATTATGGCTCGGCGAAAAAGTATGCACACGAGTATAAAGGAATAAATTCTCGTTTAGATGAAATTCAAGCAGCCGTGCTTTCTTGTAAGTTATCTCGTCTTGATTTGGACAACGAACAACGGCGTCGCATTGCAGCATTTTATAACGAAAACATAAAAAATGAATTAGTTATCAAACCCGAAATACCGAATAACAAAATTGAACATGTTTGGCATATATATTGTGTTCGAGTAAAAAATAGAGAAGATTTTATTAAATATTTGAACAGCAATGATATACAAACAAATATTCATTATCCAACACCACCACATAAGCAAAAAGCGTATTCTGAATACAGTGAACTTTCACTTCCAATAAGCGAACAAATTCACAAAGAAGTTGTCAGCCTGCCAATTAGTCCGATAATGACAAAACAGGAAATGGAATATGTGATAAAGGTGGTTAATGAATGGAAAGGATAGAATCCAAAGACATTCTTAAGATATATTTACCTAAAATACAGTAAAAATTTGCAAAAAATAGAATTTTAAAATTTTGTATATTGATACCAGTTGATGTTATAATTGTTATCGAAAGCTTTTTTGAAAGATAAATGTTAGAACAGCCAAAAAAAACTAATTTTATTGCAAGATTTTAATTATTTGGGCTGATTTTATATAAAAAATCTAAAAAAAATCAGTTTTTTGTCGAAAAAGGTATTGATAAAGTTTTAAATTTGTGATATTATTAGTGGAAAGTTAACAGAGGTGTTTTGTGGCTAAGGTTAGAGCTTATAAAAAAGCAGAGAGTAGATTTATAAAAAAAGTTAATAGCTTTTTTAAGTCGATGGGATTGGGGATAGCAAAAGGTTTTTCTAATTTTATTTCTTTTGGTAGAAGAAAAATGACTGTTATGCTTGTTCCGCATAGCGAGCAAAAGTCTTTGAATTTTCAAGTGAGTATTTTTTCGCTTTTTTTTACAGGGCTTTTATTTATTGCTATTTTAGGTACCTTTATTTGGCTTTCTGCAGAAACCTTTGCCAATTCGGGAAAACTTGCCACTTTAAAACAAGAAGCCCAAAAAACACAAGCTAGTTTGGATGTTTTAAATGAGGAAGTAGCAAGCTTGTTAAAAAACGCACCAAACTTTCAGGAAACTCTTTCAGGAACTTTGACCTCTCTCGGTTTACAGTCTCTTATGTCAGACAACGCAAGCTTAAAAGATAATAGTGACCTTGCGAGTCTCTTTGAGCTCCCTGATGCTAATGCAAATTCGGGTGCTACTGAGATAAGAAATCTTTCCAATTATTTGACGGATGTAATTCAACCCGTTCAAGAAATGGGTAAAGTTTTGGAAACACAAGCAGCCTTTGTTTCGGATATTCCTAGTTTGTGGCCCATAAAAGGTGGTTACGGTCATGTGACAATGGGCTTTGGACAAAATCGACATCCGTTTACACAACAATGGTACATACATACTGGTATTGATCTAGCAACAGGTTATTCGGGTGCTCCGATAATTGCGACGGCGGACGGACAGGTTGTAACAATGGAATATGATCCGGGGTGGGGAAACTATATTATTATAAAGCATAAACATGGGTTTTACACGAGATTTGCACACTTGCAGTCTTTTACAGTTCAGCGAGGGCAAAACGTTCAGCAAGGGCAGGTTATCGGATATCTTGGTAATACAGGTGTTTCAACAGGTCCACACTTACATTATGAAGTTCATATTGGTGCTGATATTGTAGACCCCGCACAATATTTAAACATCAAAAAGCGATAGTGCTTTCTTAGCTGTGTGCCGTTTTTAAGGACTTGTAAATGAAGCGTTATGTAGACGATATTGCTGTAAATACTATTGTGGGTGAGGGCTCTTTTATTTCGGGTAATATAAACTCGGCAGGCTTTACTAAAATTGATGGCGATGTTAAAGGAAACGTTTTTAGCAAGGGGCGAGTTGTTGTTTCGCAAAATGCACGGATTAAGGGCAATGTTAGAGGTGTAACAGTAACGGTCGGTGGTATTGTAAATGGAGATATAATTGCTCCTGAAAGTGTTAGACTTTCTGCAAGTTCTGTGGTGCTGGGTGCTATTGTGACTCGAAAGCTTATTTTGGAAGAGGGGGCTTTATTTTCTGGTTTTTGTTATGCAGTTAATAATGCTGATGGTTTTTCAGAAGCTGAAAACAATTATAAAAATAGGCGGGTTCTAGAAACGACAACTCGTTATCGGTAAATTCTTGTGGGGGTTAAAATCTTAGCCCTTGTTTATAGTTACGCTCAAGCGTTTTCCTTACGTTCTGCTCTCATCGCTTTGAGTTTTATTGCTGTTCTACGGTTCGCTTAAGGTTAGGAATTTTTGTGCGTCAAAAATTCCTAACCCAGCTTTACCAGATTTGCGTTGAAACTCATCGTTAGTTTAAGCCCCTGAGTTATCCAAAACGAAGGGATAAGCGTTTTTCGCAAAGTAAGGCTTGCTTATTTTTGTCAAACATATGTTTTATTTTAGTCTGCTATCCTTGAGGGGAGTATGTTTTTCGCAAAGTAAGGAATAGTCTTACAAAAGTTAATTGCAAACTAGTTAATTCGCTAAAAAGCTTGTTGATTCCTCTCGTAAATGAGGTATCCTCGCTAATTTTATTCAAACGCTATTCTCTTTTAGATTTAGTGCAAATATAAAACTAAACATCTAAGGTTGCATAAATTGCGTTTTCTTCGATAAACTTTCGGCGAGGTGCAACTTCGTCTCCCATAAGAGTGCTAAAAACTCGATCAGCTTCAATGGCATCGGGAAGGCTAACTACACGCATTTTTCGAGTTTCTGGGTTCATTGTTGTTTCCCAAAGTTGAATACCGTCCATTTCACCCAAACCCTTATATCGTTGAACATTGGGATTTTTGTCTCGTCCAATTTTATTCAAAATTTCGTCCCTTTCGTCATCCGAATAAACATAGTGGTCAGTTTTGTTGTGACTAACCTTGTAAAGCGGAGGCATTGCAAGGTAAATATGCCCTCTTTCGATAAGCTCAGGCATATAGCGAAAAAAGAAAGTCAATAATAAAGTGCGAATATGAGAACCGTCTACATCGGCATCAGCCATAATTATAACCTTGTTATAACGGAGCTTGGAAATATCAAAATTTTTACCAATGCCTGTTCCCAGCGATGCAATAACAGGTTGAAGCTTTTCGTTATTGATAACCTTTTCGGGACGAGTTTTTTCTACATTGAGCATCTTGCCCCAAAGAGGCAAAATCGCTTGAGTTTTACTGTCTCGTCCCTTTTTTGCTGAGCCACCTGCAGAATCACCTTCCACAATATAAACTTCGCAAACTTTTGGGTCTTTTAGCGAGCAGTCCGCAAGTTTACCGGGCAAGCCAAAACTTTCAATCCCGCTTTTACGCCTTGTCGCCTCTTTTGCTCGGCGAGCTGCAATTCGAGCGGATGCTTCCGCTGTACATTTTTCCAAGATTTTTTCGATAACCTTTGGATTTGTTTGAAAATAATTGGTTAGCTTTTCGTTTACTGTAGACTCTACAATTCCTCGAATTTCACTGTTTCCTAGCTTTGTTTTTGTCTGTCCTTCAAATTGAGGTTCTTGTATCTTTGTAGAAAGAACGGCTGTTACCCCCGCTCGCACATCATCACCTGTAAGTTTTCCTTCATTATCCAATTTTTTTATCAATTTAGGATAGTCTTTTAAAAACTCATTCATTACCCTCGTCAGAGCACTTTTTAAGCCTTCAAGATGAGTTCCGCCCTCGTGGGTATTTATATCATTTACAAAGGTTAAAATATTTTCATTATAGCCGTCATTATATTGAAGTGCAAGTTCAATCATTGTGCCATTTTTTTCATTTTCCAAAAAAATTGGTTCAGCGGGAAAAACTGGTTTTGATCCATTTAAGTATTTTACAAAATGGGAAATTCCCCCTTCAAACTTAAAAACAGCTTCTTTTGGAGTTGTTAAACGCTCGTCCCGCATTACAATCGTAATATTGCTATTCAAAAAAGCAAGTTCGCGTAAACGTTTTGCTAAAACATCAAAATCGTAAACAACTGTATCTTTAAAAATCTCCGGGTCTGCAGCCCAACGAATTGTAGTTCCGTGACTTCCAGCAGCACCTAAATTTTCCACTGGTTTTTCGGGGACACCACGCTTGTAACGCTGAAAATGCTGAAAACCTTCGGTGTAAACAGTCGCCTCAAGCCAAGCAGAAAGGGCATTTACCACCGAAATTCCAACACCGTGTAAACCACCTGAAACCTTGTAAGAGCCCTTATCAAACTTTCCACCAGCGTGCAACCTTGTCAAAACGATTTCTAGTGCACTTACACCCTCTGTCGGATGCATTCCTACGGGAATACCACGCCCATTATCCTCAACTCGTACAACATTATTTTTTTCTAGAACTACTAGTATATGATCACAGTAACCCGCCATCGCTTCGTCAATTGAGTTATCTACAATTTCGTAAACGAGATGATGCAAGCCATCAATACCTGTCGAACCAATATACATACCGGGACGCTTTCTAACTGCATCCAAGCCTTCTAAAATTTTAATATTTTTTGCTGAATAATTTTTATTATCTGACATTTTTTCCCCTAAATAAATTTGATTTTATTGCGAGACGAATTTAACGCTTTTGCAACAATCGTGAAAAAGTTTACTACAGGTATATTATACATAAAATCAAAAAAAAGTAAAGAGGGATGGTTTTACGAGCTTAGACCTTCTTTGCCATAGCCACTTTTTTTATTTCTACGATAAATCGGAATACGATAAATCGGAAGATTTAAGTCTTATAATATTTTTTGGGATCTGAAAACAAAAACATTTAGGACTAGATTTTCTTTATAAAATTTTGTAGAATATAGATATGTATTTTAGAACAGGAGTTTGATTATGAAAAAACTTAAATTTTTCGTTCTTTTTTTTGTGCTTTCCTTTGGGCTTTTTGCTGAGGTAAAAGAATCTGAGCTCTTCTATGTTAGAGTTAAGGTCGTTCGTGCTTTTATGCACCAAAAGGGGTATTACATCGTTTACCGCACATCTAATATGGGATTGGCAGAAGTTTCTATTCCATATTCGTGGTTTAAGCCAAATGATAAAAGAGCTCATTTAGTAAATAGTTCGGGCAGAATTGACCCGTATCTAAGCCTTTACACAAAAAATGGCGAGTTTAATCATATAAAGGTTGCTCTTCCTGTGGATAATCCTAAGGATCCTATTTGGGGACTTTTACGAGCACCAAGTGATTATGACTCAAATTTTGAGAATGTAGAAACTATTGAGTTTAAGTATTAGGTAGTTTAGTTTAAAAGCTTTTTGTAATATTGCAAAAAGCTTTTAAACTCTTTATTTTCTAGGCTTTGAGATAAAACTTAATGAATAGTTTGGAAACAAAAAAACCTACGGTTTCTGGGGAACTTATAAGTTTTTTGTCTAAATACAAAAAATATATTGTAATAGGACATTTTGAACCTGATGGCGACTGTATTTGTAGTTCTCTAGCAATGGGAAGTTTTTTAAGGCGACACGGAGCTGAGGTTTTTTTGCTTAATGAGGGACCTTTTGCAAAAACGGAAATTTCAGAATACGCAAGCTTTTTTTCAAAAGAATTGCCTCAAAAAGCAGACAAAGAAACTACGGGCTTAGTTATTGTTGACTGCACAGGTGTTGATAGAGTTGGTGAAACTTTTTCTACAGTTTTGCAAGGCTATGATACAGCGATTATTGACCACCATGCCACAAACACTTCCGATGCCTTTGTGGGCTTAGTACAAAAAGATGCCCCTTCTACTACTTATTTAGTGCAAGCTATAATTGAGCATATTGATGGCAAGGTAAGCCCCTACGAAGCTGAGTTGCTTTTTTTTGGGCTTTCAACAGATACAGGTTTTTTCCGTCACCTTGATGGTCGCAGTGCAAATGTTTTTGATGCCACTTCACGCCTCGTAAGAGCAGGAGCAAACCCGAAAAAAACTTTTTTAAAAATGAATGGCGGAAAATCTTTGAATTCACGAAAAATTCTTGCAAATGTTTTATCAAGGTTAAAACCCTTTTATAACGGGCGTTTAATGATTGCCTATGAAACCTACGAGGAAGTTTGTAAATACGGTCGCTACTCGCGAGACTCTGACATGACCTATATGATAATCCAAGGCATTGAAAACGTAGAGGCTATGGTACTCATCAAACAGGAAAAACCCACTCACTGCACAATTGGCTTTCGTTCTCTGGACAAAATAGACGTTAGCATTGTCGCCAAAAGTTTCGGCGGAGGCGGACACATTCAAGCTTCTGGCGCCTATGTTGAAAGCACTGTCGAGGAATTAATCCCCCAAATAGTTGAAAAGTTTCAACCACAATTTACCACACAAGAATAAATATTTTACCATTATAAGACTTGAGCGTGGTTTGCGAAAATCGCGCTCTTGCCACGGACGGCAAGCTAGTATAAAGCAACAGCGATGTTTTGCAACAAACCATTTCGCCAAGTTGCAAAACTCGTCTACCTTAAAAAACCAAGGATGTTTTTTTAAGGTAAGCGTTAGGGATAGTAGGGGAGCGAAAGCATTTTTTCAAAAATGCTTTCGCTGTACACGAACGCACGATATTTTAGTGCGTTCGTACC
>JARGFC010000097.1:0-11030 GCA_038397925.1 Treponemataceae bacterium | reverse complement strand
CGTTCATCAATTTCGGCAGGACGTAACTCAATACTCCTACCTTTCTTGTTATTTCGAGCAACTTTGTGTATTTTTTGGTATTTTCGAGGTTTTTTATTACGTTTTACAGGCAAATTCTTGTTTGTAATACGATAAAAGTCTCCCCGATCTATCATATTGTACACCGTCTTTGTACAAATCATTGTTGAAAATTTCAGTCCCTTCGCCTTAATTTGTCCAATCACTGCGTCTGGTGAAAAGTTCTCGTCTGCTATGAGAGTCTCAATGTAGTCCATCAATTCCTTGTCCTGTGCTATTTTGACAGGTCGACCTTTAAACATTTTTTGCTTGTTAGCATAGTCTTGTGCTTTTTTTGCTTCATAAAATGTTTTGACTAGGTAATCGGGTACATTGGGATTTCGGCTCACATACGGATTTAAAATCTTTTTAGACTTCATTCCTTTTTTAAGCTCACGTTCAATCGTTCGTCTGTCCCGCCCCAAGGCTCTAGCAATATCTTTAGCCTTATAACCTTCCTTGTATAAAAGCTCAATTTCTATCCGTTCACGTTCGCTAATGTGTTGCCATTTTTTTCGTTTTACGGTATTATTTTTTTGGTTCATCTGTATCCTCCAGTTGTTTTGTTTTAATCTATTATATAGATTTTGGCGGTTCAGGTGAACCACCTTTTTTTTCACAACATGGGCAATACATTTTACAACTTAGCCAGACAAAAAAAGATGAGCATATGGCTTGCTTTTTTTTAGGTTTTGTTGTAAAATAAACTTTACGAGTGAGGAATTATTGTGGAAGTTAGAGTTCGATATGCTCCTTCTCCGACTGGTTTTCAGCATATTGGCGGAGTTAGGACGGCGTTGTTTAATTATCTTTTTGCTAGGGCAAACAAGGGTAAGTTTATTTTGCGAATTGAGGACACCGACAGAACACGGTACGGTGCAGAATACGAAAAAAATCTTTATGATACGCTAGAATGGTTGGGGATTGACTGGGACGAGGGAGGCACAAAAGGTGGCCCTTATGGACCTTATGTGCAGTCACAGCGATTTGAACTTTATCAAAAATATGCCCAAGAATTGGTAGATAAGGGACAGGCTTATTATTGCTTTTGTGATACCGAGCGTTTAGAGAGAATTCGTAAAATTCAAACGATGAACAATATGCCTCCCGGTTATGACAGAGCTTGTCGTAATTTAACGGATGATGAAATTAAGGCAAAGCTTGAAGCGGGTGAAGCTTATGTTATTCGCTTAAAAATACCGCTTGATGGAGTAACCAAGTTTCGAGATGCAGTTGTAGGCGATGTAGAATGGAAAAACGAGGATATTAATCCCGACCCTGTTTTATTAAAAAGTGATGGTTTTCCAACTTATCATTTGGCAAATATTGTGGATGACCATTTAATGAAAATAAGTCATGTAATGCGAGCTCAAGAATGGTTGCCATCGACACCGATGCATATAATTATGTATAAGGCTTTTGGTTGGGAACCTCCGACTTTTTGTCATTTGCCAATGGTTATGGGAAATGATGGACATAAACTTTCTAAGCGGCACGGAGCTGCAAGCTGTAACGACTTTAGAAACAAGGGGTATCTCAACGGAGCTATTGTAAATTATGTTGCAATGCTCGGTTGTTCTTACGAGGAAGGAAAGGAAATTTACACACTTGAGGAGCTGGGAGAGCTTTTTAGTTTGGATCATTTGAACAAGGCTCCTGCGGTTTTTGACTATAAAAAATTGGACTGGTTTAATGGGCAGTATATTCGTAGTAAAACTGACGAGGAACTTTTTGATTTGACTTGGGGTTTTGTTGCAAATGCGGGGCTTTTTGGAAAACCGCCGAAAACGGAAAGTATCTTTTTGGATGAAACAAGCTTAAAGCCGACATCGGAACAAAGGGCTGCTCTTATGAGAATTATACCTTTAATAAAGGAGAGAATTCATCTTTTAAGCGAAACTCCAGAAATGATACGCTTTTTGTTTGAAACACCGCCAGTTGCAAGTCTTGATGAATTTATGCCCAAAAAGCTTGATGAAGCAACTGTTAAAAGAATTCTCCTTGTGGCAAAAACAATTGTGCCAAAGCTGGAGGGTATGAGCGAAGAGGATGGGTTTGAACTTTTTAAACCCGAAGGAAAACGCTTAGACATAAAAATGGGGGACTTTATGCGTCCGATTCGTGTAGCAATTACAGGGAGCAGGGTAAGTCCGCCCCTAGTCGGCTCAATTCAAATATTAGGTACAGAGGAAACGATAAAACGCTTAGACAAAGCTTTGGAAACACATTTTTAAGACTTTGTTAATAAAACCTAAAACATTTACGGAGCTTTAAATATTATAAAACAAGCTTAAAAGTTAAAACAAATTAAGATTTTTGGCACTGGCTTTTAAGCTTTACATTTGAGCCAAGCTTTTTTCCGATGCTCTTGAATAATTTCCCAAAAATAAGTAAGCTGACTTATTCGGCATTAAATAAACTGTAATTTATTTCACTTATGATGTTTTATATATTAAGGGCGTGTTTCCTTTTATGTTTATGCCCATTTTGACTTTATGGAGTTTTAGATGAAAAAGCTTTTTTCAGTACTTATTTTTTGTTTTAGTGTTTTTAACTTTCACGCAAACGAAGTGACAAGCGATAAGTTTTTTACTTTTCACTTTGCAAACGATTTTCCACTTTTGCATCCGCAGCTTATTTACGAAAACACAACAATGCAAACTGTTACAGCAACAAACGAGGGGCTTTTTGCCTATGACCCCTATTCAGCATTACCGGTAAAAGCCCTCGCTGAAAACTTTTCCACTTCGGGAAAAACATGGCGTTTTAATTTGCGTGAAGATGCATTTTTCGAAAATGGTGATCCAATCACTGCCGAAACTATAAAAATGAGCTGGCTAAACTTGCTTTCTCCTGAAGTAGATTTTGCTTTTGCTTCTCTTTTAGATTGTATTCAAGGCGCTTATGATTATCGTACGGGTAAAAATAAAGATTCAAATAGCGTAGCAATTTATGTGGAGGACAAATACACACTTTCGGTTTATTTAACAGAGCCAACACCACACCTTGCTAGTATTTTGTGTAATCCCGCCTTTGCTGCCATACATCCAAGCCAGCTGGAATATGCCCTAAATTACTTAAAAGCTCAAAAAACTATTACAGCTAAAGATGCCTTTATTCCAATTTCAAGTGGACCTTTTAAAATTAAAAAATATGACGAAAAGCAAATTACCTTTGTAAAAAACGAAAAATATTGGGACGCCAAATCTATCAAACTTAAGGGGCTAATTTTGCGTATGGATTTAAGTGAAGAAGAGCAAGCTAAAAGTTTTAATAACGGTGAACTTCATTGGACAAAAAATGCTACTCTCACTGATGTTGTTGGAACACGAATTATAAATTACGCTCCAATGTTTGCAACTTCTTTTTTCTTTTTTAATGTAAATGATAAAAATGTTGCAAATGACAAACTTCGTAAAGCCTTACTCTTTGCGATTCCATACGAAAAACTTAGGGGAGATTTTCAACTGGGTGCCGAAACCCTGATTTTCCCACTCGCTGGTTATCCTGAAGTTGCAGGAGTTTCTGAGCAAAACTTAAACCAAGCTAAAAAACTTATTAACGAGTTAAAACTAAAAAAAGACGAAAAAATTTTAACAATCAAAATATATGATTACGAATTTCAAAAAAAACTAGCAACTATTTTAAAAGAAGCTTGGGAAAAATTAGGCTTTACCGTAAATATTAAACTCATTCCATCAGGAGCATCTCTTCAGCCAAGCTTAGCGACAAATGATTATTCTGTAAGCTCTATCACTTGGATTGCCGACTTTGCCGACCCTATTGCAATGCTTGAACTTTTCCGTGGTAACTCTACGCTGAATGAAAGTGGCTGGTCGGACAAACATTTTGACGCTCTACTTTCCAAAGCAGGCAACGAAACTGATATTTCAAAACGATACAAAATTCTTGCTGAAGCTGAAACCTATCTTTTGGATAAGGGGCTTTTAATTCCTCTTGCCTATAGTTTTAGTTTAAATGTTATTGACACGGGTGAAATTGGCGGGTGGTTTCCAAATGCCTTGGATGTTCATCCTTTTAAGTTTATATACTTTAAAACACGAGAATTAGCACCGGGCTTTATTTAATTTTGTGTAATAGGTTAGAATGGAGCTTTTAACAAAAATGCCTTAAACAAGCTACTTGACGAAAGTTTTTTTATGTGTTAGACTTTTCCATCATTGAAAAAAATGGACAAAATTAAAATTGTCTTAAAATTAAGTTGGAGAGTACAGCCTAACCACGCTCTAATTAAGCGTAAAAATCTCAAGGCTGGTTTTTAGGATAAGTTATTGCTTTAGCAAAAAAAAACTTATTGTGAGTTTAAGACCTCTCGTCATCCGAGACGAGAGGAAAAAGAATTAGCAAAAAAGCTCAAGTCTTATAAAGGTTAATAAATAAAATAAGTTCAAGACTAGACAAAAATTGCTAAACTTGTTAAACTTTTACTTTCTAAAATGGCAGTGTTTTTAGAAGTCCAATACAAAAGGGAAAAACTTTGGCAATGAATATAAATTACGAACAAGAAGGGCTTCCGCATGGTGGCGATATTGAGCGTTTGCTCGCTATTTCGGGGTTGTCTGAATCGGAGGTTATTGATGCCAGTGCAAACATCAACCCACTGGGTCCGCCTTTCTGGCTTGATGCGACTTTTAACGAGGGTAGACGAGTTGTAACGCGTTATCCCGATGCCGCATACCGAAAACTTAAAGAAATTGCTTCAAAACGGTATGGAATATCTCAAGATGCCTTTGTTTTTGGAAATGGTGCTGACGAACTCATCTTCGCACTGGCAAATGTTTTGCGTGAGGAGGGAATAGCTAAAGCTATTGTTGAAGCACCGTCTTATGCCTCTTACAAAGAAGCTTCAATGAAAGCTAAGTTTGATATAACGACTGTTCCTGCACATATACCACAATCGGTAAACTGTCATAACACAAATGAAAAAACATATTCGCAAGCTTTTTTAGATGCTTTAAAGGGAGCGCCCGCCCTCGTTTGGATAGGTGTGCCAAATAATCCAACGGGTTTTGTGCCAAAAGACTATCCCGATTCATTGTATAAACTCGCAAAAAAATTTCCTCGATCTTTTTTTGCTATTGATGAAGCTTTTATCGAATTTACAAATGCAAAACCCGCTAATCCTGTGCCAGCGAATTGTATAGTTATTCGCTCAATGACAAAGTTTTGGGCTGTTCCCGGTTTGCGTATTGGTTATGCTATTTTAGAGCCCTCTTTAGCAAAAAAATTAAAAAATGCCCTGCCAAATTGGTCTGTAAATTCTTTGTCCGAAGCCTTTGCTCGTATGGCAATGACGGATACAGATTATACTGAGCGAGTGGAAAAAACAAAAGCCCTTGTAAACTCAGAACGAAAGCGTATGGCAGATGCCTTGACCTCACTCGGCATTGAAGTACTAAAATCTTCTACTAATTATTATTTAATCCGTATAAAAGGCGGTGCCACTCATTTAGCAAACTCACTTGCACGCAAGGGCATAGCCGTTCGCTCTTGCTCTAATTTTGAAGGCTTAGGTTCCGAATATCTTCGTCTTGCAGTACGCACTCCTCGTGAAAATGATGCCATTTTGGAAGCTATACGCAATATTCTCTCAAAGCCCACACATAGGACTAAACCTAAACGAGCGAAGGCACTTATGATTCAAGGTTGCACATCAAGTGCAGGTAAGAGTCTCATTGCAGCAGCCTTTTGTAGAATTTTTAGAAATGAAGGTATAGATGTAGCTCCATATAAGGCACAAAATATGTCTCTAAACTCAGCCGTTACAAGTTCAGGACTTGAAATAGGGCGTGCACAAGCTGTACAAGCTCTTGCCTGCGGACTTGAGGCAGAGCCTCGTATGAGTCCTGTACTTCTTAAACCCGAAAGCGATTGTGGTTCACAGGTTATTCTTATGGGTAAGCCCTATGCACGCTATCAAGCCCGTGAATATTATACTATGCGTGAAAAAATGCAAGAAGTAGCTCGTAAAGCCTATGATAACCTTGCATCCGAGCATGATCTTATAATTTTAGAGGGAGCAGGAAGTCCTGCAGAAATAAACTTAAAAAAGTACGATTTTGTAAATATGGGAGCTGCAAAATATGCGAACGCAAAAGTTTTGCTTGTAGGCGATATCGATAAAGGTGGCGTGTTTGCATCGTTTATCGGACATATTGCAACCTTTCTTCCCGATGAGCTTGCTCTTTTTTCAGGTTTTATTATAAACAAATTCAGAGGCGACCCAAGCTTACTGGTCGATGCCTTTGAAATGACGCGTGTTCGAACGGGTTTTCCTGTAATTGGAACAGTGCCGATGTTGTCCCGTCTCGATATTCCAGATGAAGATGATGCAATAATTAAAATCAACACCGAAAAAAAAGTAGAGCTAAGACTTGCAGTTCCAAGATTAACTCGCTTATCCAACTTTACTGATATGGATGCTTTTTCAATTGAGCCTGATGTTGAGCTTTCAATTATTACATCAGTAAACGAATTAGACTCAACTAAGTTTGATGCTGTTATTTTACCAGACACAAAATCAACAGTAGCTGATTTACAATGGCTCAAAAAAACAGGTCTTGCCGATGCGATTATTCGTTTTGCAAATGAGGAAGGATGTGTTGTTGGTATTTGTGGCGGATATCAAATGCTTGGAAAAAGTATAATAGACGAAGAAAAAATAGAAACTACACAGCGTGAAACTTGCGGTCTTGGACTTCTACCATTAGTTACATCATTTTGTAAAGAAAAAACCTTATCTCGCACAAAGGCTATTTGGCAAGGAGCTGAGCCAAAAAAACAATACTCACTTTTGGGTTATGAAATTCATCACGGAGAAACCCGTTCCCTAGACAATACAATAAAGCCTTTTATAAAAAATAATGCAGGTAAGGTAATTGGTTATGGAAAGGGGCAGGTTTGGGGTTCGTATTTACACGGCCTTTTTGATGCAGATGATTTTAGGCGAGCTTTTTTAAATGAACTTAGACAAAAAAAAGGGCTTTTAAGTTTGACTATTACAAAAAAACCTTCACTTGACTCGGAACTTGATAGGTTGGCAGAAGTTGTAAAATCAAATGTTAATATGTCATATATACGAAAACTACTTGAAATGGAACGCTTATGATAAGGTTAATTATTGCTATTACGGGGGCTTTAATTTTGGATGCACTAATAGGCGACCCAACTTTTTCGTGCCATCCTGTGCGTTTACTTGGGAATCTTGCAAGTAGCCTTGAACGATTGCGTTCAAATGTATGTAAGCCCAGCCATTTGTGTCTAATTGGTGCTGTTGTTTGGGGCGTCATATGTATAGTGGCTTTTGGGGTAGCTTGGCTTTTGTCATATACCGCAGGCTGTATACATCCTTTTTGTCAAAATATTGCCGATATACTTGTTGTCTGGGCTTCAATCGCACCTTCAGATCTTGCTCGTCATGCAGGAAAAGTGCGACGGGCTTTAAAAAATGAAGTAAACGCCGAACCGAAAAAAGCTCGTAAGGCTGTATCTATGATTGTGGGACGAGATGTGTCAAAACTTGATGCCACAGCTATAGCACGAGCCTGTGTTGAAAGTGTAGCTGAAAGTTCGATCGACGCAGCAGCCGCACCACTGTTTTGGGCTATATTTTTATTTCCGTGGATAGGACCTGCAGGAGCTTTTTTATATCGTGCAATCAATACAATGGACTCAATGTTTGGATATGAAAACGAATCTTATTTGCATTTTGGTTTTGTCTCTGCACGCGCAGACGATTTAGCCAATTTAATTCCCGCCCGTCTTTCAAGTTTAATAGCCTGTCTTGTCGCCCCCTGTGTAGGAGGTTCCGCGTCCGAAGCCTTGCGTGCATTTATGCGTTATAGATTAGCACACAAAAGTCCAAACGCTGGACATCCTGAAGCCACTTACGCAGGAGCACTTGGTATAAAACTTGGCGGTCCAAACTTTTATGTAGGCGGACTCGTTAACAAGCCGTGGATTTATCCCGAAGGCGGAAATGCCCGTGCTGACGATATACAAAAAGCCGTTTATCTTATGTACATACAAACAGTTTTTTCAGTAGCCTTGTTTTTAGCTCCTGTTTTAATTTGGTTTTTAAAATAATTAAAATTTAACATTTGTAAGACATACCGTGCCCTGCGAAAAACGCACTCCCGCCACGGACGGCGAGCTAGTAATTTGCTTTAGCGAGTTTTGAATTTTCCTTGCATTATAAATAGAAAATTCAAAACTCGTCCACCTTAAAAAAACAAGGATGTTTTTTCAAGGTGTTACCTCTCGTATCCACAAGCAATCACAGCAACCATCGGGTCGATTTTTAGTTAAAGCGTGTTTTCGCTTGTCATTATCACTAAGGTCAATATTGTAAGCCGAGCCATTACTGAGCTGAGCCTTCCATTTATCAATTTTTCCGAAGGTTACTTGAGTTATTTTCGTGCAATTTTTAAAAGCACAATAATTATATTGTATTAAGTGAGTCAGGAAATGTTACTTCAGTTATGCTTGTACAGTCTACAAAAGCATATTGACCTATTTTATTAAGTGAAGTACATCCAGATAGGTCTAAGGATGTTATTTTTATGCCACTAAAAGCTCTTTCATCTATTACAGTAAGGTTAGTACAGTTAGATAAATCTAAAACAGAGATTCCTGTACAACCAGAAAAAGCACTTTGGCTTATTTTAGTAAGCGAATCGGGGAAGATTACTTCAGTTATATTTGTACATTCACGAAAAGCATTCCAATCCATTTCAGTAAGGTTAGTACAGTTAGATAAATCTAAGGTAGTTATACCCGTACATTCCTTAAAAGCTCTATCTGCAATGACCTGTGTTTCTTTAGGAATTATCATAAATCCTTGAGGTTTATCCCCAGAGTAGCCTGTAATTTTATTCGGCTCAGATTTAAAGTATTTTGGATCATATGTGGACTGACAGAAAATAATCGTGTCCTCATTAAATGTATAATCATCATCGAGGTCTTTTCCATAATCAGCTGTTAGCCTTTTACCGTCTGCATTATCCAGACTCCAATAAGCGTTTGTATGATATTCTATATATTCACACTTTTTATTAATTTCTTCTTTTATTTCACTCCACCTTGTACCTTCAGTAACTATATGTGAGTGCTCATTAATTTTTGTTTGCTCGCTACCGCTGATGCTTATTTGATATAGTTTTAGCCACTTTGCTGTAATTATCGTATTTTCAGCAGGGAAAGTTGTTGGAATGGTTGTTTTCCATCCGTCAAACTTGTACCCATCTTTTGTAGGGTCAGCAGGTTTTGTAACATCTACACCATATTTGCCTGTTAGCTTTGTTGTTGTACCTGTTCCACCATATAAATCTAGTGTTATTGTAATCTCCTTACGCTTATATTTTATTTCGATTACAGTGGTACCATCGGGGTTTATCATTTGTTGCTCAACAGTTTCATCAAGTTTAAAGCCCTCATAGGTTTTAGGTTCAGCCTTTGTATTCTCACCCGTTGTACCTTGACGATCTTCAATTTCCTCATCATATCCATTTCCATCTACATTTTCTTTTAAGTGTTTTACAGTGTAGGGAGTGTCTGTACTCGGATTCCACTTTGCTGTAATTGTTGTATTTTCAGCTGGGAAAGTTGGAATATCTTTATCCCAACCTGCAAAAGTATAACCTTGTTTTTTTGGCGTAGGTTTTGCGACATCTGCACCATATTTGCCTTTTAGCTCTGTTGTACCTGTTCCACCATCTAAATCTAGTGTTATTGTAATCTCTTTACGCTTATATTTTATCTCGACTATAGTAGTACCATCGGCTTTTATCTTTTTTTGCTCAACAGTTTCATCAGGTTCAAAACCTTCGTAGGTTTTAGGTTTAGCCTCTGTAAGCCCACCCGTTGTACCTTGAGGATTTTCAATTTCCTCATCATATCCACCATCTAACTTTTCTTTTAAATGTTTTACAGTGTAGTGAGTGTCTGTACTCGGTTCCCACCTTGCTGTACTTTTTATGTTTTCAGTAAGGAATTTTTCTGGAATGGCAGGTTCCCAACTGTCAAATATGTACCCATCTTTTGTAGGATCAGCAGGTTTTTTAACCTTTTCACCTTTTTTACCAACAAGCTTATTGCCCTCAATTTCAGGTGAAATAGTTCCACCGTCTAAATCTAGCATAATAGTGTAGCTTGGTACAGCCTCTTTAGCCTTATCTCCTCCAGCTACAGACTGTTTACAAGCTCCAAAAAACAAACTCACAAGTACTAAACTTACAATCCAAAACTTAAATTTTTTCATAAGTTTCTCCTAATAAAAATATTTTATTTGTACAAGCATTTATATTTAAAATATTAGTGCTTATAAGTGCAAAGACAAAAAAAGACGAAACAAAGCCTTTAATACAAAAAGCCTTACTTCGTCTCTTTTTTATGCGTATAAATTTTGTAAAATTATCTTGAATTAAAAATTGTAATAAATTATATAAATAAAAATTTATCGAATGGGAGGGGTAGAATGAACACAGCTTTGCCACAAGCGTGTTTTTTAGCAAACACTGCTAAAGGAAAAAGCTTTGTAGGTGTAATGTGTTCAATTTCCCGAATGTACATAAATACATTATAACATAATGCAGGAAAAAAGTCAAGTGGGGTTTTTGTTTTTTTAAGGTTTTTTGATGAAAAGTTTACGCTTTTGTTTTTACGAAGTTTTCACCTTGAAAAACATCTGTATTTTGTTAGAAGAAAAAAGTCAAGTGAGTGAGTAAGTTTTTTTCGAGTAAAGAACTTTAGTTATGTTTTATTCTAGCCCCACCTGAATATATCTGTACGACTGTAGTTATTATGGAAATATCCAAATAACTTCCTAACAAAAAAAATCTTAAGGTTGACAAATTATTAAGTTTTATTAAACTTGTTTGAATGGGAAAACTCTATTTAGTCGGTGTTGGTGTTGGCGAAACTGAAAACATAACGGTTAAAGCTGTCAATGTTTT
>JARGFC010000096.1:0-5599 GCA_038397925.1 Treponemataceae bacterium | reverse complement strand
ATTTTTTTCGTTTTACGGTATTATATTTTTGGTTCATCTGTATCCTCCAGTTGTTTTGTTTTAATCTATTATATAGATTTTGGCGGTTCAGGTGAACCACCTTTTTTTTCACAACATGGGCAATACATTTTACAACTTACCAAAATTAAAAAAAGTTTAAAAAAGGTATTGACATTTTTTTGAAAATATTTTATAATGGAAATATTATTGCCAACTTAGCTCAGCTGGCCAGAGCACGTGATTTGTAATCTCGGGGTCTAGGGTTCGAATCCCTAAGTTGGCTTTACGGGGAGATACCCAAGCGGTCAACGGGGGCAGACTGTAAATCTGTTGTGTCTCACTTCCAAGGTTCGAATCCTTGTCTCCCCATTCTTACAACAAACCAACTATTTTACAAAATCTTTTTGCAGATAATAGCAAGTTCTTAATTTTTACAAAAGTTTATTTGGTATAACTATGTGGTAATATAATCGGAAAGATTGAAACGTCTTTTGCCCGAGCTATTGCAGTTACACTTTCTTTTGTAATTGTACCTCTTGGGATTTCGTGGGGAGGTGCATCTCCCAAGAGAATAATAATTCGTTTTGTATTAGGATTGTCATTCCATTTTAAACGAAGAGCTTCGTTTACGCCTTCATAAACTGCTTCGGGAATGTCCTTACCACCTTTGACATTAAAATTTCTAAAGCCATTATAAAAGCGTTCTTTGTCGTTGGTAAAATTGCAAACACGCTTTGTTAAAAAATCATCTAAATAATCTTTGTAAAGTACAAGAGCAAGCTCAAAGTCATTATATTGTTTATAGTATTCTTCCACTAAGGGTATTATAGACTTCCGCACTTCATCAATATCATCTTTCATACTAGCTGTCGCATCAATTACAAAGGCAACCTGTATACTATTCTCTTTTCCTTTTTTTAATGGAACACGAATTTGTTCTAAAATATCAGCAGGGTCAGTAGCGTATAAAAGCATACCTTGGTTATCACTTGCAAGAGAGTTAAAACTTTCAACTGCACCATCCATGTATTTGGATGCAGGTGTTTCAAAACCTTCAGAGCTAACTGCTTCTTGTGTAACTCGTAGTAAAAAAGGATTTTCCGCAAAGCGTCCCGTGTAATCAGCATATGGTTTTTCAAAAGCTCGTATATTTAAAAATGTGCCATCTAAAACTTGCACTTCACCATTTCGAGTCCAAGCATAACCGTATTTAATTACATAAGGTATCCAAATATGAAAGGCTTGTCCAAAGCGAGGATTGGCTTCGGGTGTGGAGTCAATCAAACTATAGATTTTACTTTCTGGTGGTAAAAACTCTCCGTTTAGAAGACGCTTTTCATCGCCATTTATTGAATTGTATTTTGGTGCACGAAAAGCGTAATTCGCTTCTTCGTTTTTTACGTCCTTTGTGGTTTCGGTAATAAGTACAGAAGCAATGTCGGGCTTTTTACGAATGTATAAATCGTAACCTCCGTTAGGGTTTTGTATTACGTATGTGTCTATCTCGTTAATAGTTAGGTCTAATGCAAAAAGCCCAGTAATAATTAAAAAAAACAATGATATAAAAAAAGCCTTCTTCATATCTTTACTTTCGGCAATATTTTTTTTTAGTTAAGAGTTTTTTCACATTTCGCAATTACCATCTATAAAAACTTTATTGCAAGATTTTCTTTAACGGATTTAAATATAATACACCTTTCAGTGATGCCCTTTATTTGTAATAGTTAAAATCAACGCCCTGCTTTTTTGAAAACAGTCATAATTGTCTTAAAAAATATTGAAGCATCTAGTGGAAGAGAAATATTCTTTATGTAATATAAATCATATTGAATTTTTTTAGTTGTATCTTCAATAGAAGGTGAATGGTACTCCCCCGAAACTTGATCCCAACCAGTTATACCCGGCTTAACTAAAAGTCGTTGCTTATAAAAAGGGACGTGTAGCTCAAGATCTTTTGCTAACTCAGGACGTTCAGGACGCGGACCAATAATTGACATTTGACCTTTTAAAACATTAAGCATTTGTGGAATTTCATCTAAGCGAGTTTTTCGCAAAAAGCTACCGATACTCGTAATTCTGCTATCGTTTTCTTTTGTGGGTGCAAAATCATTATTGTCAACTTTCATTGTTCGAAATTTTAAAACTTCAAAGTTTTTACGATCCTTACCTTCTCTGGTTTGTTTAAAAAACACAGGTCCCTTGCTTGTTAATTTAATTAACAAAGCTACAAGCAAAAAAATGGGCGAAAACAAAATTAAAAAGGCAAGAGAAAACACGATGTCGAAAATTCGCTTAACAACAAAATATAGCTTTTTTGAAGATAGGTTAATTTTAGTTAAAATCCAAGCATCATTTAAAGTGTCTAAAGAAATTTTACGTGTTGCAAGTTCATAAAAATCTTGAATCGTATAAAGGGATATATTTTTATTTAAAAGGGGAAAAAGCACTTGACGAACTTGCATACTATAAGAGTTACTTTGACTTAAAACAATTGTGTCTACGCTATTTGTTAAAAGAAAGTTTTCCAGCTCGACAGATGATTTCAAAATTTTTATATTAGTTTCCAAAATAGATATTTCCTTATTTGTAAAAAGAGCTGTTATTTCATATTTCAAATAAGATTCATTATGTACACTAGTGATTAAATCTTTTACAGTTTTATTATAACCTATAACTAAAATTTTTGGAATTTTTTTTGACAAAGTGGATATTATATCGTATAGATGACGCCATCCTGCAACAAGACAAAAAGCAACTGCAGTAAAAAACAATAAAACAGTTTTGGGAGTAATTTCATTTTTGCCAAACAAGTAAAAAAAAGAAAAACCAAAGGCTAAACAAACCAATGAAATTAAAAATAAATTTATTAACCGATTTATGAAGTTTAATGGTTTTTCTAAAATATAAAACCCCGCAGTGTACATACATATTAACCAAAAACCCATAGTTGGTAAAAGATATAAAAGGTGAGTTTTTACAGCAACAAAATCAGGTAAATCGAGGTTTCGTAAAAAAAGTGCCATAGGCACCGAAACACAGAGAATTAAAAAATCTACAAATGCTAAAAAAAGCTGTTTTCTTATTCTAAAGAGCTTTGTCATATATTTGCAATATTATACATCAAAATATAAAAAAAATATAGAGCAAAATTAAAAAACTTTTTTCACTTTTCACTACCAAATTTTTTGAGCATATTTGCGAAGATCTTTGCTCGGGTTTCGTTAGAGCTTTCAACTTTTGGCTCGTGATAAGTTACGAGTTCGGCAGGAATTTCTTTAATAAAACTCGAGGGAGTACATTCCACTATATCTCGTAAATGCCGTCTATGACGACAACTTGTTAAAAAAAGTTTTTTTTGTGCTCGTGTAATTGCTACATAAAAAAGTCGCCTCTCCTCTTCCACATCACCATCATTTTCTTCAAGACTTCGGGCATGTGGTATAACCCCCTCTTCAACGCCCGCAATAAAAACAACAGGAAATTCCAACCCCTTCGCCGCGTGAATCGTTAAAATCTGCACCTCACCTTTGTCCTCTTCCTCGCCATCATCTCTCGTTAAAAGCGTAATTCTATTCAAATAAGCAAAAAGATTCGGATTTAAATTATCAGGATTATTTTCCCACTCATCAATAGATTGAATTAAATGCTCAATATTTAAAAACTTAAAGCGAGCCGTCTTTTCATTTTTTTGATGCTCCCCCAACAAAAAATCAAAATAGCGAATCTTGTCAACTAGGCTACGAACCTTTTTTGCCAAACCACTTCCGCTTAAAAATATCTTTCGTTGCTCTTTTAAAAACTCAGAAAAAAGCTTTAACTCATTATACTTTTTTTCAGCGACTGCACCTTCCTCGTATAAAAGTTTTTGAATTGCAAAGTTTAAAGTGCTTTTTTGGTCGCTAGCAATATCCGAAATAGTTTCGATAGTTTTTTTCCCAATTCCCCGTCTCGGCGTATTTATTATTCGAAGTAAATTTACATCATCATCAGGATTTGCAAAAACTCGCAAATAACTAATAATGTCCTTTATTTCTTTTCGCTGAAAAAAACTCATTCCACCTGCAATATGATACGGAAGATTAACTTCCAAAAAAGCTTCTTCTAAAGCTCTTGTTAAATGATTCGCTCGAACTAAAACACAAAAGTCAGAATACTTTAACCCTAAGTCCGCACGCTCCACAAGAATTTTGTCCGCAATAAAAGACGCCTCTTCCTTTTCATCATTTGGAAAATAAATTTCGATTGGTTTTCCCGAACCTTTTTTAGACCAAAGAGCTTTTTTCTTTCGTGCTTTATTATTTGAAATAACGCCGTTCGCAGCTGCTAAAATAGTTTCTGTCGAGCGATAATTTTGCTCAAGCTTTATTTCTGAAAGGTTTGGAAAATCCGTTTCAAACATTTTTATATTTTCATAATTTGCACCACGCCAAGAATAAATCGACTGATCATCATCTCCAACAACACAAATATTTTTATCCACTAAAAGTTTTAAAAACTGATATTGTTGTAAACTCGTATCTTGAAATTCATCGACCATAATATATTTATATCGAGCTTTAATTTCAACCAAAGCTTCAGGATAACTTGTCAAAATTTTCATCGGAAGCAAAATCAAATCATCAAAATCTACAGCGTTATAAAGTTTTAAATTGCTCTGGTATTCGTCAAAAATAGGTTTATACATAATTGAATTTGAATCCCAATCTTTAATATTTCCCTTGATTTGCGAAAACAAAATCCCAAGCTCATACACATTTAAATCCTCAGAAGAAAACTTTAACTCACGCCCACAATCTTTAATCAACTGCCCTTTATCCGTTTCATCATAAATACTAAAATTTTCTCGCCAACCCAAAAGATGAATATACTTTCGCAAAACTTTTACCCCAAAAGCGTGAAAAGTACTAATCGTAAGATTTTGCAATTTCTGTCCCGTCAGCTCCTTAATTCGCAATTTCATTTCCCGAGCAGCCTTATTTGTAAAAGTCAGTGCTAAAATCTGCGATTGCAAAATCCCTTTTTGCAACATATTCGCAATCCTAAAAGTAATCACCCGCGTCTTGCCCGACCCTGCCCCCGCAATAATCAAAACCGCACCTTCAGTCGTCCGAACCGCCTTTAGCTGCTCTGCATTAAGTTCCGCTTCCAAATTCATAAGACAAACATTATATGTATTTTTAAATTAACTTCAAGAGAGAACATTTTTTTTGTTAAAATACTATTTACAAATTTAACATTTGTACGACTTGTCCGTGCCTTTCGAAAATCGCTTATCCGCTCACTCTGGATGGGTGAGCGGTCTTAAACTAGCGAATGAATTTCAACGCTAATCTGGCAAAGTCGGGCGGGATTTTTTTCTCCAAAAAATTCCCGCCTAAGCGAACCAGAGCTACGCTCCTCGCTGTAGCGTAAACAAGCAATGTTTTGCAGCACCCAGTTTTGTCAAGTTGCAAAACTCGTCCACTTTAGAAAAACAAGGATGTTTTTCTAAAGTGAGAACGCAAGGAGTACTCGTACAACTTTGATACCTACTGCTCCAACAAATACTCAACCGTTTTTATTACAAGGCAATGTTCGCTTTCGTGAATGCGTTTTTCAA
>JARGFC010000095.1:0-68146 GCA_038397925.1 Treponemataceae bacterium | reverse complement strand
TGCTGCTTGAGTTTCAATACTGCTATTTAATTGTTCAATTGTGCGGATAATTTCTTCCATCGTTGCGGAAGTTTCCGTAACGCTTGCCGACTGATTTATAACCTGTTGTTTTACACCTTCAATATTACTACTTATTTGATTAACGGCACTTGCAGTTTCAGTCATATTGCTGGAAAGACTTCCACCTAATTCTTGCATACCTCCAGTGCTATCACCAACTTTTTTAATAGATTGACGAATTTTTTCCATTGTTTTGTTAAAATAAGCAGCCATTTGTGTAAGTTCGTCATTTCCTCGCACGGGCAAACGCACTGTTAAATCACCTTCACCTTCTGCAATATTCTGTAAAGCGTCAACCGTCCTGTTAAGCGGACGAACAATAGACCGAGCAACAAGAGCGACTATTAAACAGCCTAGAATACAAGTTACCAAACCAAAAATCCAAGCTTGTATTCTAAATTTTAAAACTTCTGAATAATATTCCGCCTCATCAGCTGTTACAACAACTAACCAATTAGTTGTTTCCATTCGGGAATAACCTGTTAAAATCTTTTTACCGTCAAGTTCGTATGAGCCGGAACTAGTTTCTGTTTTTTCTAAAGCTTCCTTTAAAATCCTTGCACTATCAACCAATCTAGGAGCCTTTTTAGCTTGTTCAAAAACATTAAATTGAGCATTTACCAACTCGGTTTTTCTATTAGCAACATGTGTTCCTTCGGAGTTTATAATAAATAAATCACCAGTGTCCCATCCATCCCCTGTAAGTTCAACGTCCGGCAAACTGTCTTTACTAAAAAATTCAGCGTTCATAATAATTTGTAAACAACCAATAAAATTATCGTCAAAATCATGAATGGGATACGCTACAATTATAATTAGCTTGCCATCAACAACTGATATCATGGGGTCAGCAAAAATAGGTTTCCTACCACCATCAGACTCTTGTGCCCATCTGTCTAAAGAAAAATCAACCGAAGTCCCATCACTAGACCAAAGTCTCAGATTTGGGTCAATAAACATATAAACAAGACCATCCTCATCTTGTTCTGTTGCAAGCTCTAGTAGTTTAGCCTTTTCAACATAATCTATATTTGGATCGCGTAAATCTTTTGATTTTGCTATACCACCTGCAAATTCCCACCATTCACGCACATGAGAATCAAATAGGTTGGCGGATGTATTTGCAACATCCTCAAAGGCTCCCTCTAAATTTTGCTTTATAACACTTCGTGCATTTAGTGAAAGTGTAAAGGCTACAACAAAAACGCCCAATGTCAACAGTAATCCTGAAGAAATAACTATTTTTAAAAGTACGGAAAACTGTCATTTTTTGCGTTTGTTTGCACCAACTTCATTAGTTTCCATTTTTCAAAACTCCTCATAATTAAATAATTCTAATTATACATAAATATTTTATTTATGCAAGTGGGGTGTTTATAATTTGTAAGAATCACTTGTTAACCTTTTGTAAGACTTGTCCGTGCCTTACGAAAATCTTCCCGCCACGGACGGCGGGCTAGTGAAGAAAACATTTGCGAATGTTTGACAAAAATAAGAAAGCCTTAATTGCGAAAACCGCTTATCCCTTCGTCTTTGATAACTCAGGGTCTTAAACTAGCGAACGAGTTTCAACGCAGAACTGGCAAAGTTGGGTTAGAAATTTTTTTCTGTCAAAAATTCCTAACCTTAAGCAGACAAGAGCCGTGCAATAAAACTCGCTATAAAATCCATTTAACAATAGAGCATAACGAATTACTCTCGCAAAGCTTGTTAACTTATTTTATCAAACCCCAAGCGACTGCACTTTCGTACAAGGCTTGAGCTCTTTTAATAACAGGTAGGTCAACCATTTTTCCGCGATAGCTAAAAACACCCAAGCCTGCTTTTTTAGCTTCTTCGTTTGCCGACAAAATCGCAATAGCGTTTTCAATTTCTTTTTCAGTTGGCGAAAAAATTTCGTGAACATCTTCAACCTGACGCGGGTTAATTAAAAGTCGTCCCGAAAAGCCAATGCTTTTTGCAAACTGTGTGTCCAGTCGCAACCCCTCCGCATCGTCAACATCTGTAAAAGGTGTATCCAAACTGTCCAGCTGAAACGCGTGAGCAACAGTTGCTAGCTTAAAGCGGGCAAACTCTAGCTCTTTAGAAAGCCTTGTTCGCTGAATGCCCATATCAACCGAAAAGTCTTCACCACCCAAAAGCAAAGCTCCAATATTTTTTGACGCACCTGCAATCGCCTGCAAATCCATAATACCGTAAGCGGACTCGACAAGCATTAACATTTTAGGTTGCTCTTTTATGCCGTGCTTTTTTGTAATATCAGCTATTTTCTGCTCCACAGTGTGAACCGCATTCACAGAAGCCTTTGGCACAACAATCGACTTTGGCAAACAAGGAACAACAGCTTCTAAATCTGCCTCCCAATAAGGTGAGTCGATTGGGTTAATTCGCACAGTGATTTCCGAATTTTCAAAACGAATATTTTTCAAAGCATTACAAACAAGAACACGAGCCGCATCCTTTTCTGTCAAAGCAACAGCGTCTTCCAAATCAAAAATAACGGAGTCGGCTCCTAAAATATCTGCCGAAACCAACATACCGGGATTATTGCCCGGCATAAACAACATACTTCGTCTATTTTTCACAAGCAGCCCTCTCTATAGCCGTTTGAACTCGTGCGGCAATCGTACAATCCAAAGCACCCTTGTCTTCAATTTTTAACTTGCACGCTTTTACTCCATAAGTTTCAAGAGTTTTACGAATTACTTTTTCAATTTGTTCGCCGAATTCATTTTTGACCGAACTTTCAATTTCCAACTCCAAAGTTTTTGCTGGTTCCAACCGAATCAAACAATCGTTTGACTGAAGCGTCCCGCAAACACTTCCCTTCAAAACTTGCATATTTCCTCCGTTACACTATTCTACATGTAAAATCTAAAAGTGTCAAGCTTACAAAAATTTTTCAGTAAACTTTCAAACCCCGTTTGGAATAAGTAAAGATGTTTTTCGCTATATCGAGGAGCGTAGCTCTGGTTCGATTAAAGTCAATATTTTTTTCGCAAAAAAAACTATTCCACTTTGTTACTCTTGTCTTTAAATCATTAGCTAATTTTATAAAGTTTTTTATACAACCTCTCGAAGCCACTTGCCCGAACGCAGTCGTCTGAACCCCATAAAAGCTTTTATTGGTTCGTCTGCAAAAAGACAAAGGTAAATAATCCATGATGGTAAGTTCGTATGTATTGACAAAGTAAAACTTAGCGGAATTGAAACAATCCACATAAAAAGCGTGTCACAAATTACGCCAAATTTTGTGTCGCCACCTGCACGCAAGATCCCCACGACCATACATACATTAAATGCTTTCAGCGGATAGCATAAAGCTAAAATCAGAAAAAATCTTCGTGCCTGCAAACACACTTCTTGTTCAACATTGAAAATATAAGGTACCAAAAATGAAATTGGGATTAACAATGCCCCCACAAAAATTGCAACACTAGGTGAAAACTTTGAAATATTTACCGCATAGTTTTTTGCTTGCTCGTAATCTTTTTCGCCTATTTTCTTTCCGATTAAAATACTGACACTATTTCCAAATCCTGTAAACACAACCCATGTAAGCTGTGAAACAGTATTAGTAATACTGAATGCTGCATAGGAAAGTGTACTTAAGCCTGCAAAAATTTTATGATGAAATGTAATTCCCGATGACCAAAGTACTTCATTAAAAATTACCGGCATAACAATTACAAAAAACGAAACAACAAATCGTGGTGAAAAACTAAAATGTTCGGCAAGACTTCCGAGTATTGGGGATTTTTCTTTTTTTGTAACAATGATATAAATAAATAGTTCAGAAAATCGTGCAATGACCGTTGCAATGGCTGCTCCTTTTACACCGAGTCTAGGAAAGCCCAAAAGTCCGAAAATCAAAATAGCATTCAAAATTAAATTAACAAAAAGCGAAACAAGGGTTGCCGTAACTGAAAGCTTTACTTCTTCAATCGCTCTAAGTGTAAACATAAAAATAAAACTAATTGCAAAAGGGATAAAACAAAATGCAACAGGTCGCAAATATTGAATGCCCGTTTCTATAACAGCAGGGTCCTTTGAATACAAACGCAAAATTTGTTCAGGAAAAAAAACACAGAAAACTGTAAAAATAGAACTTATAAAAAGAGCTGTGCACAATGAAAGCCCAAAGGTTTTTCGTAAACCCGGTAAATCTTTTCGACCCCAAAACTGTGCAGTAAAAACCAAACTACCTGAAGCTGCTCCGTACAAAATTAAGTTAAGCAAAAAGAAAAGTTGATTGCCTAAACCTACCGCAGCAATTTCAATCGTTCCAAGTTGCCCAATCATAATTGCATCTAAAACGTTCACAAACGAATTTAAAAGATTTTGCAACATAATGGGAACTGCTATAATAAAAAGAGTTTTCAAAAACTCTCTATCGAAAAAAGTTTTTTTAGTTGTCATATAATCCTGCCGACACTCCTTCAATAATTAAGAGGCTGTCAAAATTAAATAGCTGAAATGTTAAAAGCTTTAACCTAGTTAACATTTCAGCGATAAACGCATTTTAACATATTAACATTTTTATTGCAAGCGAATTATAATTTATTTTCAAATCTTATTTTATCAGAAAGTGTTTTTGGAGGTTTCGCAGCTTTATTTTTTTGGTTTTCTATATTGATGTTTACCACTTTTGTAAATTCCGAGCCCTGTAAATATTTGCTGGACTTAGTAAAAAATAATGTATAGGTACGAGATTATCTCGGGAATAACTTTAAAAGATCAGGCTTTATCAACGGCTCCTATTAAGGTTACTCTAAATCAAGCGAGGCAAATTTTGAGTATACGCTAAAAGGAGAAAAAGGCTCTTTACAAGTTCGTATAGTCGCAGAAAAGATAGACGGTGTTTGGGTTTATCACGAAATTGTTTTATATAAAGATGGGGTAAAAACTCGCGTAATAAATTTAATGCATAAATAACAGCAATGAAAAGGACGAATTGCATTTAGCTAAGGTTTTAGAGACACGCTTATAAATGCAAATCTTTACATAAGCTAAAACACTCTTTCGTAAACTCGTACTTATGCTTTGACACACACAAAAATTTTACCCAAAAATTTTTGTAAAAAGCAAAATTAGCTAAAACAGTTTTACGCTCTTATAAGAGGACAAAGACCTGTGCCTTATCAGGAGGCACAGGAAAAAGTTTTACGCAAAAAAACATATGTCTTACAAATGTTATAATAATCGTGAGGGAGCTTACAAATTGGTAAAATATAAAACTAACAAAATTTATTTCTGCTCGGGTCGTTTTGGTTTTCGCATTCGTAAAATTTATTGATTTTAACTTTTGTTTCATTTACGATCTGCATTATTTTAGACTTGTCATTTTCATTGTAATATAAAATAGCAACTCCACAACAAGCATCAGCACTTCGTGGTGTTGGTGCTAAAGTGCATTTTATTTCAATGGCTTTTAACTTTTTGTAAAGTGCAACCGCCGACTGTGAGTCATTCATTAAAAGATAAAAACTACGCATCTTATTTTTCTATTTTTTTTATCCGAGCATACAAGCACCGATAGCACCTGCAAAGCGTCCAAGCGAATGAGAGTAAACATTTTTTTTGAGTTTATTTTTTAACTCATTTATTATAAATTCACTTTCACAAAAACCGCCACTTAAAAAATAATCTTTTGAGGACGCTTTACGATTTACCAATGCAACAGTTTTTCCAACGACTTGATTTATAACCCCGCGTGCAATATCTTCCCGTGGCGTTCCCTTGCCCATGAGCGAAATAATTTCCGACTCCGCAAAAACTGTACAAGTTGATGACAAAACTAAATCATTTCCTTTACTTGCGAACTCAAACATTTCTTGCAAGTTTAAACCTAATCGATTTGCCATTACTTCTAAAAACTTTCCGGTGCCTGCGGAACATTTGTCATTCATTATAAAATCCAAAACCTTGCCGTCTTCAAGTAGTATAACTTTTGTGTCTTGTCCACCAATATCAATAACAGTGTAATCCTCGCCTGTTAAAAAATATGCACCCGCTCCGTGACAAGAAATTTCTGTTATAGTTTTATCAGCAAAGTCAACACTTACTCGTCCATATCCCGTTGCAATTATTTTAAAATCATCAGAAAAATTTTTAACCCAAGAAAGTAATTGTTCGGCAGTTTCTTTGCTATTCCAACCGGAAGGCACAACCGTCTTTTGCAAAATCTGACGACGAGCGTCGTCCATAATAACAACCTTGCTCGCTGTCGAACCTATATCAATTCCAACATACATCATAATTTTTTAACCAGTAAGCATCTTTAAAAATCGCAATGAGATTTTAAAGATGCTTTTTTATATTCAAATTACCAAGCTATCTAAGCATTTCAATAAACGCACCGATTCGAGTTTTAAGCTGTTCAGCATCTTCATCAGTGTAGTCTGTTTCAATTCCCAAGCAAGGAATGTTTTCTTTGCGAAGAGCTTTTTCTACATTATAACCTTCAATGTCATAAATGCCGCAAAACTTTAAATTCAAATCGATAACACCATCTGCTTTATATTCTTTAGCCAAGCGAATAATATCGTCGATCCGCTCAGTGTTTGGTGTAAAGCAAGCACAGTTAATACCACCGAGATATCTCTTTGTTAAATTTTCTACCATATCGTCTAATGTGGTTCCTGTTTCATCAACAAGTTTTTCACAATATCTAATTCCTGTGCACATTTCTTCGCAAACAACAGCACCTCCGTTTGTTTCAATTATCTGATGTACTTTCCAGTTTGGTATAGACAATGGTGTACCTGTCAAAAGAATTCGTTTGGAGCCATCTTTATAAACGCTCACATTTTCTTTTGCTCGTTTGTCTAATTCATCACAAAGTTTATTAACTTGCGAAGTAAATCGAGCGGGGTCATCATAAAAAGCGATTTGATGAATCAAAAGCACATCTCGCCCCGAAATAGGAACCGAGTCTAGCTTTCTAAAATTGTTTAGGCGTTGCAAAGCTTTTCGTTTATTATTAGCAAGTACAATTGCATCGTGAAGAGATTTTTCGGTAACCTTATTGCCCGTTATTTTTTCCAGCTCTTTTATATAAAGCTTTATTTCATTAGACCATTTTTCATAATCTGTTTCACGCTTCATTTGTGGAATGTCCATAATGTACATTGGCGCATCTTCTGATAAAATCTCCCATGCTTTTTTCTTGCCATCACAGGTTGTTTCACCAACAAACAAATCACAAAGCCTAAAAAAAGGACATGTACGATCAAAGCGTGCACCCAGCGATGCTTTAATTAAAGGACAGGTTGCAGTTGGCAAAACCTTTTCACCACCCGGCACCCAAAACTGCGAGCCACTACAAAGTCCTGTTGCAATTGCACCCGCCGCAACAACCACTTCATCAGGCACGTGAATGCAAAAAGAACCGACAACCTTGCCACCCTTTTCTCTAAACTCATGAAGTTCCATTGGTCGAATGCCGTGAATATCCGCAACAACCATATTGAAATAATCCATACTCTCAGGTCTATTTTCTTGTGATAAATAGACATCACCAAATGCTTGAGGAAGCACCTCACAAAGTAAATCGTGAGTTTTAACATCCATCCCCAAGTCTTCCCACATTTTTCTGTAATCAGCCATTTCAAAACTCCTTAAAAAGCTAGATTTTTATCTATATAATTTTATATACTTTTACAATAAATGTCAAGCACCATATTAGTATTTATACGGATTTAAATATTTATTCAAGCATTTCTAAAAATGCACTTATTCGAGTTAAAATTTGTCCCTTGTCATTTTGTGAATAATCAGTGGAAATTAGCATATAAGGTTTTTGCTTTTCATCTCGGACAAATTTTTCTACACGCCTTGCTTCAATTTGAAATGTGTGACAAGCGTGCAAAACAATTTCCACAATTCCGTCAATTTTAAATTCGTCTATTAACACACCAAGGTCTTCAATACGCCTGTCGTTGTAAGTCATAACTGAACAACCAACATTCATATACTTTTTAGCAAGTGCTTCAAGTGGTGGCAAAGTTTCATCAACCAAGTCAAGTCTTTCTCTAATTCCATTACAAGAATCCAACACAACTACATCTGCACCTAGTTCATCAAAGATTTTAATAACCTTTTGTTTAACACCGGCATTGGGTCCGCCAGTAACAAGAATGCGTTTTTTTGATTTTAGTTTTTCGTTATCTTTAATTTTTTCATAAATTGCATTTGCCCTTTTACGAGCATCGTTTACCATTTGATTTTTTTCTTCACTTGAAAAAGTAAAATCGTAAGCTTCCAAAATATTTGCCATATCAAGTCCTTTAAAAGGTGCGGGAATTAGTTTGCCCATACTTAAAAGGTCAGCAAAATTTTTTCGGTCTTCGTTTGATTGATGAATTGCTTTGCGTAATTTTTCTTCAGTAATTTTTACATTAAACTTTTCTTCAAGCTTTTTAATTAACCGCTCCATTTCAGAAATGTAAAGTGGAATTCCACTTTCAAGTTTATAAGTTTGTGGCAACATCATTATAAAAGTGTCCTTAATTTCTTTATTTAATATTTCAAACATTTTCTTTTTGCCGTCACAAGTTGTTTCTCCTAAAATCATATCCGAAAAATAAAAAAAAGGACAAGTGTCAGTAATTGCATGTCCATAACTTGATTTTATAAGCGGACATAAATTTATCGGCAAATCTTTTTCCGCTGCAGGAATTGGAGCTTCGCTAACTCCACAAAGCGAAACAGAAACAAGATCTGCAGCATAAAGAATTTCCTTTGGGGTATATGTACAAAAAGTACCTACCACTTTTCTACCAGAATCTTTTAGATTTTTCATTTTAATAAAAGCCTCACGACGGGTTTCTTGAAACTCGTCAAAATTTTTTGGCAATTCGTTATTTACATTTTCATTTTTTCTTTCCATAGAAAACTCCATTCAATATATTGTAGATATTATTATATCGATATTATTATATCATAATTCCTTTATTTTTTCAAGACGGAATTTATAAAAAAAGTTTGTTTTTTATTTTATTTTATTTTCGTGAGACCTTGTTCTTATTTTCGAAAATCAGTTTTCCCGCCACGGATGGCGAGCTGGTATAAAACATCTAGCGAGTTTTTTGTAAACAAAAAACTCGTCCACATTGAAAAAACAAGGATGTTTTTTTCTCCCGACAAGGAGGTCGGGTTAGTGTTTTACTTTTGCGAGTTTTGAATTTCATTAAAAATATAATAAAAATTCAAAACTCGACGGGTAACAAAAAACAAGGACGTTTTTTGTTACCCTGCGTTAGGCACATTCAAAGTTGGTTTGCATTTTTCAAAACGCAAACCAAAACAAAATTGTGGCGATATTTACGCCACAATTTTGGTCGGAGCCGATAGGCGTAGCTTTGAATACGCCGACCCGAGCAATAGTGAGGGGAACGCCCAAAAAATCAAAAAAACAAAATATATAAATGGGCTTGACAAGGGATAGAATATGTTTATAATGGTGTTATTGTAAGGATTAGTTTATGGGCTTTTTTAGTAGATTTGTTTCTGATATTGGGATTGATTTGGGTACTTGTAATACTTTGATTTATGTGCCGAGTAAGGGTGTTACGATAAATGAGCCGTCTGTTGTAGCAGTAGAAAAGGGAACTAATAGGGTTGTGGCTGTGGGTGAGGATGCCAAGAGAATGCTTTGGAAGACACCCGGTAATATTATGGCAATTCGACCTTTGAAAGATGGGGTTATTGCCGATATGGACACAACCGAAAAAATGATTAAATATTTTATTTCAAAGGTTGTGCCACATCGTCGTTTGGTTAAGCCTAGGATGGTGCTTGGGATTCCAAGTTGTATTACGGATGTGGAAAAGCGGGCTGTGCACGATAGTGCCTTAAAGGCGGGTGCGGGTGAAGTTAAGGTGCTTGAGGAATCTCTTGCCGCGGCTATCGGAGCTAATATTCCAATTCACGAGCCTGCTGGAAATATGATTTGTGATATTGGTGGTGGAACAACTGAGGTTTCAGTTATTTCACTCGGAGATATGGTTGTAACAAACGCGATTCGGGTGGGTGGAGATGAGTTTGATAAGGCAATTGTAAAACACGTGCGACAAGTTGATAATCTTATTATCGGAGAGCAAACAGCTGAACGAGTTAAGATTAGTATTGGCAATGCAACACCTGAAAAAAGTATCGAAAAACTCGAAATTAAAGGAACGGACGCAATTACAGGCTTGCCTCGTCGCTTGGACATTGATTCGGCAGAAGTTAGAGAAGCCCTAAAAGAGCCTGTTAATCAAATTATCGAAGAAATTAAGCGAACGCTCGCTCAAACTCCGCCAGAACTCACTGCTGATATTGTGGAGCGTGGAATTGTTATGACTGGAGGCGGTTCTCTATTAAAGGGTTTACAAACTTTGATTTCTCAAGAAACGCGAGTGCCTGTAATCTTGGCGGAAAAACCTCTGGAATGTGTTGCAATTGGTGCAGGACGTTATTATGAAGTTAACCGAATGATAAATCAAGGGCGAAGTTTGTACGATAGCTTGAATGACTAAATATAAAGACGAAATATTTACTCAAATAAGCAAACCATAATTTCGGGCACACATTCGTGTGCTACTTGTAGAAAATCGAAGCCGTGCAATGAAACTCGCTTTAAAGTCCATTTAACAAAAGAGCAGAACGCAAGTTAAACGCCTATGCGTAAACTTAATAAAAACTCAACGCTAGAAAAACGAGGCGTTTTTTAAAGTACTCCCTACAGGATATCGAGCAAGTACAAATTATCTAGCGAGTTTTTTTAAAGGTTAAATTTAAAAACTATTAAACTACAAAGTCTGTTAATAAAAATTAAATAATTTTTTGAGGTATTGATTTTTTTTAAAAAAAACCTATAATTTAAAGAGAGGTTTGATTTGGCACAGCTTTCATTTGTTAGGTTTAAAAAGAATTCATATATTTTAATTGAAGGAAAGGATGATACCGATCGCTTTTTTATCATCCAAGAAGGACTTGTTCAGGTTTTAAAGGAATCTGAGGTGGTTGCTGAGGAAGGTGGAAACATTTTAAAAGCGGGTGATTTTTTAGGTGTTGTTCCATGTATGGCACGCCAAAACCAAATTGAGACGGCTGTCGCTATAACCGATTCAGTTTTAATTGCTGTTCCGTATAATCAGTTTTCGAGTCTTATTGCACAAAACACGCCTGTTGCTATGAAGATTATATATTCTTTTTCTCGAAAGATGCGTTATTTGGATGAAGCTTTAACTCGTATTACGCTAAAGAAAAATGTTTCACCCGGGCTTGAGCATCTTTTTACAATAGGCGAATATTATATGCGGATGGGAAAAATTCCTCTAGCGGTTTATGCCTATTATCACTTTTTAAAAGCCTTACCACAAAGTAAAAATGCTATTAGAGCAAAAAACAATCTTATTGCTATCCAAAGTATGGGAACTAAAATTACTGATGATATGATTGGCAAAAACAATGAAGTTTCAACACGTACCTATAGCGGTGAAAGGATGGTTTTTTGCGAGTGTCAGATGGGTGCCGAGCTTTATATTATCCAACGCGGACATGTAAAAATTACTAAAATTGTTGATGATAATGAAGTACTTTTGGCTGTTTTAAAAGAAGGAGATATGTTTGGCGAAATGGCTTTGTTGGAAAATAAACCACGCTCAGCAAGTGCCATTGTAACTGAGGAAGGTGCCCAACTTTTGACTGTAAACTATCAGAACTTTAAATTTTTAGTTTCTACCCAGCCTCAGCTAATTGCAAGTCTTACGACAGCCTTTGCCGAACGAATTTGGTCAATGTATCGCCAGCTAGACAACACTCAAATTACTGAACCTTTGGAAAAAATGTATGATATGCTTGCTTTACAATTTGAAAAAACTCATATTAAACCTCAGGCAAAGGCTCCCTACACTTTTAGCTTTGGACCTGTAGAGCTTGCAAATATGTGTGGTATTCCTCAAGAAAAACGAGCATCAGCAATTGCGGAGTTTTTAGAAGATCCGATTATTATTTTAGAAAATTCTAAAATTAAAGTAACTGATCAGTTGGAGTTGGAAAAAAAGGCTTCGTATTTTAAGCGAATGCAGCAAATAGAAGCAAGGCGGCTAGAGGCAAGAGCAAGAAGCGGAATGTCTTGGTAGCAGTTTGCTTTGAGCTAGTAACTTATTCTTGGTGTAATTGTTTTTTAGGAAAGTGGTGGTTCTGCCTTAGGATTTCGGGAGAAAAAATGAAAAAGATTTTTTTATGTTTGCTTTTTAGTTTTTTGAGTTTTTTTGCTTTAGCGAAGGGGGCAAACGAAGCATTTGCGAACGATTATCCTCCATCTGAGAATATAGCAAAGGCTCCAGCATCTAAAAAAGATAAAGCTGATAAAGGTCAAAAAGTCGAAAAACAAACCTTGCCTAAAAGCTATCGAGGAATTTCTCTAGGAATGAGTCTAGAGTCTGTAAAAGATGCTCTTTTGTCAGATAAGCTTTTCGGTTATCGAGGTGAGCGAGATTTTACGCTTTTAGCATCCCCTAATCGTAGTGCTATTGAAACGGCTGGAACGAGTTTTATAGAACGAGCTTGGTTTCAGTTTAGCGAGGAAAGCCTTTATACGATTACCTTAAAACTAAATACTGACAAGGTAGACCATTATTCAATATATAAACATTTTTGTGAAAAATATGGTGAACCCCTTGATATAAATCCTCAGCGAGCAGTTTGGGAAGATACTTCAGTGCGTATAACGATTGAGCGTCCGCTTACTGTAAAGTATTTGGATTTAGGTGTTTTTAATTCAATGCTTGAAAAAGACAAAACCGAAACTGCCGACTCAGAATTAAAACGGGAAGCTTTTATTAACGAATTTTAGCTTATCTTGAAAAGCTGAGTTTATTAAAAGGAGAAAAGTTTGAAAGCACTAAAATTCCTAACCTGCTTGTTTTTTGTTTTTAATCTTAGCCTTATATCCTGTTCTGAAAAGCTGGCTACTAAAGACTATGTTATAATAAAAACTTCAGGTGAAAAAATTTCGATTAGCTTGGAAATTGCTAAAACGCCGAAAGAGCGGGAAAAAGGTTTTATGTGGCGTAAAAATATTCCTGAGGGAACGGGGATGCTTTTTGTCTTTGATACAGAAGAAAAGCTTAGTTTTTGGATGAAAGACACACCTACCGCTCTTTCTATTGCTTATATCGACAAGGCGGGCTACATCAAGGAAATTTACGAGCTTACTCCATTTAGTAAAGAGTCTGTAAAAAGTAGTTTTTCTTGTCTTTACGCCCTAGAAGTTCCGCAAGGTTGGTTTGAAAAACAGGGGATTGTAAAGGGAGCTAGGTTAGTCTTGGACGAGTAACATTTTGCCTTGTTTCAAAGAAAAGCGTAAATTTAATTGGGCTTTCACTCTAAGTGCTGAGTTTCAAGGTGGTAAAAGATTGCAAGATTTAAACCCAATATTTTACACACCAATGGACAAGTCTTTAAATGTTAGCAAGAAAATTTGCTGAAGGCGGGAATTGAACCCGCACGGCATTTCTGCCAAGGGATTTTAAGTCCCTAGTGTCTACCTATTCCACCACTCCAGCAGTCAATAACCTTTATTATATCAAAATATCATTTTTTAGTCAATACTTTTTTGAAAAATTTATGATTTTTTTTATAAATTTATCTATGTCGAAAAGTGGAAAAGGCATTTTATATGGTTACTTTTATTTTCTGCCATTGTTTTACCAATTTATCAAGTGTCCATTTTGCATTTGCTGGACTGGTCGATGGTAGCAATGTAATATTCAAACCTGTAGAGTCTTTTTGATAACGATTATACAATTCGCCAGCTTTTCGCCCGTTTGCATAAATTGTTTTGATTTTCGTTGCCTTTATAATTCGTTGCAAATCAGCAGGAGTTACATTTTTGATACTACTGTCAGAAGAGCCTGCAATATCACAACTTTCAATCACATCCCAAAGTGCAATTTGATGGCAAACCAAAAGCCTTTTCTTTTCATCAATCGTGTTTGGAAGTTTTTCCGAAAAGATTTGAGCTAACACCTGCCAAAATCTATTGCGTGGATGACCGTAATAGAAGTTTTGCTCTCTAGACTTTACAGACGGAAGCGTTCCCAATATGAGAATTTTAGAATCAAAGCGATACACAGGTTCAAATGGGTGAATAATATGTTGAAGTAATTTTTTACTCATTGTTATCGTTGTGATATAATTCACTTATTCGTTTTGCTTCATCGAGTACGGCGGTTTTAAGTTCGGAAGGAGCGAGGACTTTGACGGTTGCGCCTTGTCCTAAACAAAAACGCTTTACTTCTTCGAATTGGGTTGTTTTAAAACTAACTTCGACGCTTTTATCTTTATTTACACGAACCTTTTGGTCTTTGTTCCAAATATGTTCCTCCGCAAAAACACCAACTTCAGAAGTAAACAAAAGCTTAACTGTAAAAGGTTTTCTCTTCGTGAGCCAAACACCAATATTTTTATCGATATAATTTTCTATTTTAAAATCAACAGGCATTTCAAAACTTTCGTGTTCTAAAATTTTCACCTTTGTCATTCGACTAAACGAAAAAATCCGCTCCTCTTTTTTTTCAAGACAATACCCGAGTACATACCAAGCTCCTCGCTGACAAATTATATGATAAGGTTCACAGATACGCAAAGAAGGTTCTGCCTGTTCTAAACTTCGATAAAAAAACTTTAACCTATGGCGTCTTTTTACACTACTAAAAACAGTCTCGAAGACTTTTTCATCGATAGAAGGGGCTGGTTCCGAAATATAAGTAACTTCGTCATCGAGCCAAAAAGTATTGATAGAAACTAAATCTTTTGGAAGCAAATTACTAAGCTTTGAAAAAACAGCTCGCAACTGTCCTTCGATTGGTGTGTTACGATATTGTTGTAAAGTTTTTTCAAAAACAGCAATCGCAAAAAGCTCTTGCTCGGTTAAAAACAAACTTTTTAGAAAAAAGGTTTCTGAAGTATAAAAATATCCACCTTGTTTAGAATTGTACTCTATAGGGGCATTGTACATATCACGCATAAATTCTATATCTCGCTCAATCGTTCGAGTGCCTATCTCAAGCTTTTTCGCCAAGTCCTTTGTGTTAGGAAATTTTCCTGTACGAATCTCCTCATCAATTTGCAAAATACGCCAAAATTTTAATTTGTTTTCTCGATAGTCTTTCTTTTTAGTGTTTTTCATTTTATGTTTGACCTATAAAACTTTAATAAACTTTTAATATTGATATAGATTATACAATAAAAATTATCCTCTTACAGGCTCGCAAATCACACACGAGAATTTTTCTTTTGCAAAGTTGTTTCCTCGTTCGCTTCAGCGAACTTTTAATCTTTCCTTGCGAACCTAAACCATAAGCTTTAGGCTGTTTGCTCAGTCGTTGGATTTATAAATTGATTTTTTTATTTCTAAAATATTTTGCTGTTTTAGTTTTAGATATGCTTCGTAATCACTTTCATAAACAAGGTCTTTTATATCAATAAACGCTTCAGTTTTTTCAAATGGGTCTGCCCACCAAGTTAAATTCCAGCCACCAAGTTCAACGACTTTTACACCCATTTCCCTTTCAAAGATTTTAGCAAGAATTTGACGATGGCATAACTCTTCTCTCGAACACCAGCATAATAAAGTTTTTCCCAAACAGTCCTCAACCGTTTGCGGAATGTTTATTTCGTTATATATATAATAAGAATAATCTGATATGAATTCTACAATATCTCCAGTTTTTCTATACTCGTCAAACACTTCTCGAGGTGGAGCTAAATCAATGTCCCGCTCACCCTTATACCAGCGAGGAACGGTACGACTTATTGCAAGAGTGTTTTTTAATCTTCCTGCAGTCGCAAAATTAGAAAATCTTATAATTCTATCGGACATTTATTTACTCCATAAGTTTTATACATTATATCATTTTTTTAAAACTTTTTCAAGCGTCAATTTCTCTAAAATCAATATCAGGATTTTTATATAAAAATAATTTCTTTTTGATTTTCAGCATCTACTTCTGCCGTTTGAACATAAAAAAAAGAGTGGATTATTTCATTCGGAGACTTATCTTGATGAAGTTTTTTTACGACGTTGGTAATGTCATCCGGAGACATATCTTGATGAAAATTGTTTACAAAGTTAGTAATAAAGAAAAACATATTATTACTAGAGGTGTTTTGTCTTTCAGATAAAAAAGCGTCAAACTCTTCAAACCACTTACACTTATTATTTGCTTCAAGTCCTACAGAATCATAAACATTTATATTTATGCCTTTATGTGTAAAATCATAATACTGGAAATTCTGCTCCCAATTTGTTACAGGTTCACCATAACCAGTTGTAAATATTTCAGTACCGAAAAGGTAGTTTGCGAAACTACTTTTACCTGCTCCTGTTTTTCCTACTAGTAAGATATTACATGAAATAGGAAACTTTGTAGTCTGTTTTGTCATTTAATTATCCCTCCTATCCATACTTGCTTTTACAACAGCAGAAAATTTTTCCGATGTAAAGATTTTTGCCCAATCGGGTGTTTCACCTGTTTCTAAAAACTCTTTTAATGCATAGTAGTTTGCTTCTGTTATTGCTACACCAAACCCATAAGTAATTGTACCAGCTACAGTAGCATTGATTATTTTCCCAAAACCCGGAATAATTTTTGTTAAACTAGCCACTACCGACTTGCCCGCCATACTAAGCAATTGGGTTTTTAACAGATCTTTAAAATTCAAAAGTGCACCAGTACCCATCCAAAAAACATTTGCAATTTCTACACACATTGTAGTTTGTATACCTGTTAGGATAATAGAATCAGATATAGGAAAAGGATTAAGTCCACCTGTAGTAGCAGCTCCTGTACTATTAGCTTTAACAATTTTATAGGCTTTTTTTCGTTTTGTTTCTAGACTAGCAATCTGAGAAATAATGAAAGAACGTTGTAATTGTTCGTTTGGAAGCTTTTCTATTGACCATTCTATCAGTGCTTCGATATTTAACGGAAGATTGTGTGATTTGTCCGAACAAGTTTCAAAAAAATCAAGTTGTTCTTTAACTTCTAAGCTTATTATGTCCTTTATCTTGTTTGCTTTTGTACTATTATCATCATCTTGAGCACATTTTGTAAATACAATAGCAATTTTCATATTTTGAGATAAAAAATATTTTATGTTTTCTATATCATAACTAGTGATACGATTATTCGCAATGCTTATGCAATACCAAACTATATGAATATGATCTTGCATATTAGAGCTTTTACAGAGTTATTCTATCTTGGGTTTTATCCGACTATCAAAGTTTGTATTGTTTGAAGTTCCTTCGCTCATAATCTCGTAGCCTTCAGTATCAAAAAATACAATTGGTAATCTTTCGCTTTCAATTTTATTTAAGCCTTTTGTTACAGGTTCACCCGCTCCAACTTTAGCGACATCTTCACCAAAAACATAATTGATAAGAGAACTTTTGCCAACTCCCGTTCCACCAACTAAAAGTAAATTTTATTTTTGAATTTCACTTATCATTCTTTCCATTTCTCTTTTGAAAATAGTTTCAAAATTTTTATCAAAATCACTCATAAGTAATCTCCTCATTTATTAACCTATTATAGCACACCAAGTCCGACAAATAACGTCGGTGTAAATAAAAAAAGCGAAAAATTTTCATAAAATTTTAAGGTTCAGAAGTATTTTATTAGTTTTGCTATCTAATGGTTTGAAAATACTCCTATAACTCTTTTGTGATAAAATCAGTAATTTCTTGTCGACACGCCTTTAAATCTTTTACATACTTCTTGTCTGAATTGTTATTTTTGATTAAACCGTTGCGAATATTTTCTATTTCAGCAATCTGCTCATCAAAAAGCTCTATTTCACAATTCTTGTATTGCTTGTTCAATTCAGAAGCTATATCCGATGAAATACTTGAAAATTGGTTAAACATATCTCTTTTGCACTGTTGCACTTTTGCAATTTGATCATCTTCTTTGTTTTTTGAAACAATATCAAGACCCATTGTTACAACAGATAATCCAGGACCTAACCACTTTGCGAACTTCCCAATTTTGGCTGCAAGATTAACAGCACCCCAAGGTTTAAATGAATGCCCAAAAAAATGTCCTATCTCTTTAACAGCAGTGTGTAAAGCAGTCTGTGAAACTTGTGAAACGCCTGTACCAAGGTTTTTTGCACCGCCAGCCATGCCCACAATTATATCTGCTCCTTTTGTGGCGACATTTTCAAAGTTTTTATATTTCGTAACAAACTTAGAAAAATCTTCCATAGTTCCAGCATTAATGTTTTTAATTTCAGCAGTTTCAAAAGATGAAAAAACATATTCAGCCATATCAGTTGATAAAACACCTTCTATTTCATTTTGTATTTCTTTTTGAGCTTCGATAACCTTGCTCTCAAGTTCTTCTAGCTTATACTTTGTGATATTTTCAATTTCGTCATTTAAGCTGTTTATATCAGCCTCAGTAACTTCCTCTGAACCGATTCTTGATATTATCGCATTGCTTTTTGCCATTATTTCATTTCTCAATTCCCCCTGTAAGTCTTTAATATAAAAATCAGTTTCTCTTTTCTTTTTTTTGATTACGGAATCTGCTTGACGTAAAAGAGCCATCATGTTTTGATCTAGCTCTGCACTTGTTTGAGAAACTTCTTTTTCAATAGAATCTATAAGCAATCGGCATGGGGTATCTAACTTAGAAACTAGTTTTTTGTCTGCAATATAGTTGTTTAACTGATTTATAAACAAAGGAAAATTACTATACTTGACTAGCTCTGATTCATTCTCCTCAATACCGGTTATATAATCATGAGCATCTATAAATGCGACTGGAAAATCATCAAGCTCAGCACCCTCTCCACGCAAAGTTTTTTTGAGAGTATGAGTGTAGTTTTTCACAAGTTCGTTAAACTCACCGGCTTCTTGTGACATTTTATTTATCAAAAGAAAAATTTTAGACTTATACTGTCGCTTATATGCAAGATCTACAAATGCTTTAATTATAAGATTATCAAACAAAGAGCTTGTTATACAAAAAACTAACAAGTCAGATTCCGTTATTTTCTGCATGGAAAGCTTATCGTGCTCCTCTTTTTTACCAGCAAATAACCCCGGAGTATCTGTTAACCAAACGCCTCCCCATGCATAATCCTCAGGAACATCGGTTTCTACATTATTGCTTATTTTTATGCTTTTATTTCCCGTAAGTGCAGAAATAATTGTAGACTTTCCTGAATTGTGCTGACCAACGAAGGCTATTTTTAACTTTTCCTCGTTTTCGCATTTTGACAATGCTTCTTTTAAAGCTTTTATAGCTTCTTGATTGCCAGAAAGCAACCCAAGCGTTTTTTCTTTGAAGTTATTAACCTTCACCGATAATTCATGAAATTTTAATTCATTTACTTTCATTACATTTCCTCCAATAAAATATCTTCTTGTAATACAAGTTTTAATTTTTCAGTGTTTATTTTTTTTACCAAATCAGTTTTGATTATAAATTTCTTTCCAAAATCTCTTTCAGTTCTAATTCGACTAGCATTTTCCTCACTTAGGGTGAGTGAGTTTTTTCTGTCGAAATTAATAATCCTTATTGCATAAAGAGAGTTTAGTTTTTTATATTCTTTTTCTGTTTTATTTAGCAGTGGTTTTAATTGTGATATGATCGAAGAAAGACCTTGTATCATTTCTGCAAATCCATTTTCGATTGAGGTAAAAACTTTTTGACTATAGTTTTCAAATTTTTGTATCAAGTCGTCCAAAGTTTTAGTCCTGTTTTCATTGATAGAAGTCTTTAGCGATTCATATAGTTTATCTTGGGCTTCTTTTATTTTTTCTTCTTTCGATTTAAAAAGTCCAGATAATAAACCAACAAGAATTCCTCCAAGTGTTAGTGCCCAACCTACTGGATTAGAAAGACCAAAAATAGTCAACACCACACTACCAACAAGACCAATAAATCCTCCGAACATTTTTGTAAAAAATCTACTATCAAACAGATCTCCAGCCTCATGTGAAAGATTAAACTGTGAAAATTGAAAAGAGAGATTTTCTGTAAATTCTTGTAGTATATTTTCAACGTCTGTTTTAAATTGTTCCACCTCTTTTTCAAACCGATGTTTTAGTCTGCCTTCAAAATCATTTTCTTTTATATAATTTTTCCACGCACTTTCTATTTCTTTTTCTTTTAAGTCATAATAATCGTTTGCAAACCTTCTTATATCATTTTCGACAAAACCATCGTATAATTGGTTTAATCCCTTTTCTAGACTTTCTTTTCGAGTATGCCTTGAGTCTTCTATTTTTTCGCAAGCTTCTTTTGAGTTTTTATCTAGGCTTATTTTCATTTCAGTCAATGAGTTTAATTCTTTTGTATTCTCACTTATAAACTTATCTAGCAAATAAATTGTGTCATTTAGCATTGTTTGACTACGTTTTATAGTTCCATTTTCTAAGATCTGAACTCTTAACTCATCCAGAAAATCTTGTATATATGAGCCTTCATATAACTTTTTCTTTGTTTTTGCATCCGTTTCGGTTAAAGACAAACGTGCCGCTAACAAATGAACAGGATATATATTAAAATATGCATTGTTATAATATTTATCTGCATATTCTTTTATACGAATAAGAGCTCCATCTAGCGAATCATTTCCTTTTTCCGTTTTCCATTTTTTTGAATTTTCTAAAAACTTTTTTTTGTGTATAGGCTGTAAAAGATTTTGTTTTTTGTTTAAAAGAATAACAATAGGTTTGTTTTGGTTTTTTAATTCTTTTAAAAATGCAAATTCGGTTTCTTGAACGCTATCGCTTGTTACTACATAACACACTAAGTCACTTTCATCTGTTATAGACTGTGCAATTTCTTCATCAGACTTGCCATCGGGCGCACCAATTCCAGGTGTGTCTATAATTCTGATTCCTTTCCACTCATAGACTCTGTTGTATCGTGTAGTTCGCTCCTTTCCTGCACCAATAAATTCTTCATCAATACCACCTAATATAATAGAATGCAAAGTGCTTTTTCCAGCCTTAGTTCTACCCATAAATGAAATAGTATAATAATTTGCTGCTGTTTCCTTTTTAGGAAGTGCATCAGTAATTTGAGTATTTGTGTCTTCTACAAAGTTGGAAATTTTATTTTTTAATTCATCAAAGGTCTTTGAAAAATCGATAGAGTCGTTTTTCTTTTTGAATTTATCACTAGACCCAATAATTTTTGAAGCAGAAAGACTAAAAGATTTTAGAAACGAATCCATTTCGTTAGAAACATACGTTAATGATTCCTTTGCAAAGCCTAAATCTTCACGAGCAATTTTTTGCATAGTTTCTATTGCATTAGAATAACCTTCCCCTGATAATAGACAATCCCTATAAAGTCTTTTAAATTTTTCTTTGAATGCTTCTGTTCCTATATGAGAAAGTATTTTATATATTGTTTTGCCACCTTTTTGTTTTGTAATAAGATTTTCAGTTGGCTTATCAATTTTTCGTATTTGGTCAATGTCTCTACGATATTCCCTAATACTATAGCCAATTTCTCTACAAACCTCTTCAAGAAAATTATTTTCTTTTTTTGAAAAATCATCATCTACCAAAGCTATCTGTATACAAAATTGAATAATCTCTGCTTTGTTTTCAGATGTATGCTTTTTTATTTCCGATAAAATAGATTTTACATCTTTTTTCTCATCATCATCGCCCAAGATTTTTAAAACCTCATCTTTGACTTCATTTGATAAGTTGTTTTCACGTATTTCTTCTGCTATTGCAAAATACGCTTCATGATGAATCTTTTCATCCAAAACTGCTGTGTGTGCTGCTAAAAGCAAGCCATATTCAGTTATCATAAAAATATCTCCCTAAATATAATTTTCCTTCTTGATTTAATTTTTAACTATACTCTTTTATAATTTTTTCAAAAAAGTCTAACAATGTAGCTTCGTCACATAAAACTCTCCAAGTATTTACAGGAGCAACTACTATGTAACTATCTGCAATTATATGCCGCTGAACGCTCCAACCTTTATAAGTATGTATAGTACGCCAGGGTCCCACAGTCACAAAAGGTCTAATCCAATTTTCACCTACAATATCTGGATTTTCTACAATGATCTCTAATCCTTTTTTAATAATTTCAATATCAATACCTACCGTATCTTGTAATTTCATAAATCCATCCTCTGCCCATACGCCCCAAAAGTAGTAATGTTCCCGATTACATCTTTGATTCCCATAAATCCTCTCCTTCTCACAAGTCCTTTATTCTTGTGAATATAAAAAAATTCACTCGTTTATTAACCTATTATAACACATCAAGTCCGATAAATAACGTCGGTGCAAAAAATTATAAAAACTAATGTTTAAGATTCTACAACAGGATAATATGCTTGTCCCCAATTTACACCAGCGTTATCCATAATTATTTTTATAATAGCAGGCAATATGTTTAGCAAAAAAGTACAGGCTTCCTTTTTTTGAGCAATATTTGTAGAACTTTCAAAAGTTGCTCCTCCATGCAATATTTGATTTCTTAATGTATAAAGTCGCCCGAATATAATATTCAAAATTTTTGCAGTGTCGAGATCTCCCATCGCTTTCAAAGCTCGCTTATTGTCTCGTTTAAACTCTTTTTCCCAGTTTTTTGCTTGTTCTTTTTTTGGATTATTTAGAGCGTCCCAAAATGGTTGAAATATGAATTTATTTTTAAGGAAAAGACGGATATTATTAGAAAAATTATTCCAAACTAACGAATACAAAATATTATTTTTATCCAGTGAGCAAACCTTTTTTAAAAAAGCTTTCAAATCTTGTCGACCTTGAAAAAATGATAACTCATCTGCATAGACTGCATTGAAAGAAATCCAAAGTGAAATAAAACAAAAATCCAAGCAATCTTTTTGTCTATCAGCTTCATTTAGCCAGCTTAAAGCCCTATATAGTTTAAGCCGTAGATTGCCATCGTAGTTAGCCGAATTATTTTTAAAATCTTCATTTATTATTGCTTATTATTGCTAAAATGTTTTCCATAAAATCCTCAGTATTGTAACTTTATCATTGAATAAAGAAATTATCAAGTGATGGATAATCTTTCTATTCAAGCCTTTCTTTCGTTATAAGAAGCCTCATATTTTCATCCGACATACCAAATCTCCTTATGCTGTTATTCTTGCAATATTGGAAAAAACTAAAAAGCATTTTTGAAGGCGAAACGTATTTTTTAAAACTTCTATATACATAGACACCGATAGGTGTCCTCTATTTATGACAATCTTAAATTTATAAAAAATATATCTTGTAAAACTTTACAATTTAATTTATAATAAACGAACTTTTGTTTATCAAGAGGTGGAAGGCTTTATGAAAAATTTTAAGTATTTTATTTTTTGTATTTTTTGTTTAGTGATTTTTTCTTGTGGAAAAAAAGAAGTAGATTTTGTGGAAGATGGTTCGCAATATATTGTTTCGATGACTCAAAGCAATATCGCCCGCGATGCGAAAATCACTGTAGTTTTTAACGAGGACATAAAAAACAAAAGCAATGTTTCACAAGTAGCAAAGTTTCAACCTGAGCAAAAAGGCTCTTGGGAAATAACTGACGAACGCACAATTACTTTTACACCTGAAACTTTTTTTGACTGCAAAACGCAATTTGAGCTAGCCTTGGATGTGGGAAAACTTTTTGGAAAGTCGGGAAACAAAATTGGTATAAAGCAAGCCTTTTTTCCAAGTCAGGCAAAGTTTGAAGTTTCACTCGGTTTTCCAGAAAGCGAAACGATTGACACATATTCCGTTCCACTGACAGTTGCAACCGATATTGATATTGCAACAGATGAAGTTGCAAAAGTTATGAGTGCAAAATATGACAACAAAGTTTACGAAATATTTTTTAACGAAGGAAGTAATCCAACAAAAAACCATCGCCTAAAAATTAAAAACCTCACACGAAAACCGCAAGCGGAAACTTTGACTGTAAGTTATAACGCAAAGGGAATCGGTTTTGCGGACGCGGGCGAAGTCAGTCAAATGATACCTGCAGAAGATAGCTTTGAAATTTTAAATGCAAGTCTTACAAATGACAGAACAGTCGTTTTTACTTTTTCCGAATTGTTAGATGAAAATATTGATTTGCGAGAATTTATTTCTGTAACTTCAAGCGACACTGATTATACTTATCATTGGCAAATAGAAAAAAATAATTTATCAGTTACTTGTTCAAGAATTAGTTGGTCCAAGGATACTGTAATTTCTATTTTGCCAAACTTTAAAAGTGCAAGAGGACATTTACTTGAACAAGGAATGGATTATCAAGTTGTTGTGGGCTGGAAAAATCCTTCGATACAATTTGCCGACAATAATGTTATCCTGCCAAGCGAAGGAAAACCTGTCGTTGTCGTTTACACTAAAAATCTTTCGGGCTTGATTATTGAAGCAGTAAAAATTCCAAAACATAATATGCTTCAGTTTTTGCAAATAAATGATTTACAAGACAATGGGGAAATGTATCGTGTCGGCGAATCTGTTTGGCAAAAAGCTTTTGACTTTGCGTGGACAGATGATATGAAAAATCGTTTTGTTACGCGTGGACTTGATTTAACAGAACTTGTAAATCAATTTCCCGATGGAATGTTTCAACTAAAAATTACCTTTGCTCACCGTCATGCAAAATATAAATCGGCAAGTGAAATAAATCCTAGTTTAGAATTTCCATCAGATTTTGTAAACTTTTCTGACAACACTTATACTACTTATTGGGAAGGTAAAAATCGCAGCAACACTTATAGGTTTTGGGAGTTTGATGACGATCCAAATCACCCCGCTTTTTATTTAAGTTGTTACAATCGAGATGCTTTAAAAACAAAAAATGTTTTAGTTTCAAATCTTGCTCTTTCGGTAAAACTTGGTACTGATGGTGAAACTTATATTCAAGCTGTTAATTTACTTACAAGCGAGGCAGAAAAAAATACCGAAATAAAACTTTATAATTTTACACAAAGCTTAATTGAAGAAGGAAGTGCGGACGCGAATGGAACTTATAAAGTTAAAACAAAAGAAAGTTTTAGCTTTATCCAAGCAAAGTCGGGAAACAATTATGCTTATTTAAGTTTGAATTCTGCTCCCTTAAGCACAAGTCATTTTCAAGTAGGTGGTGTAAAAACTTATGACGGGATAAAAGGTTTTGTTTATGGTGAGCGTGGCGTTTGGCGACCCGGTGATAAATTGCACCTGTGTTTAATTATTCAGGACAGTAAAAAATCTCTTCCCGACAATGTTCCAATTGTGTTTACACTTGAAGACCCAATGGGAAAAATAATCGACAAACAAGTTTTAAACGAGGGTGTAAATGGCTTTTACAAAATCGAAACAAAAACTAGCCAAACCGATTTAACTGGAACTTGGATAGCAAGATTTAAAACAGGAAATAATATTTGGACAAAGCAATTGAAAATCGAAAGTGTAATTCCAAATAAGCTTGCAATAAATCTAAATGTCGAAAATGACTTTTTTAACTCTGGGCAAAATCCTGTTAAACTTTCAAGTGAATGGCTTACAGGTGTAAAAGCAAGCGGTTTAAAATCTGAAATTTATTCTCGATACTTGAGTAAAAATTATGCATTTGAAAATTTTAAAGAATATAATTTTAACAATATCGAATATTACACTTCAACTTCTTTTTCAAAAATTTGGGAAGGTAATCTCGATGAAAATGGTAATGCGAACTTTAATTTAAAACTTGATGCGGGAAAAAATCTTAGCGGTTTATTAAATGCAGTTTTTGAAACTCGGGTTTACGAACCAAGTGGCGCATATTCCATCGAAACAAAGGCATTTGACTTTTCTCCATTTTCACGATATGTTGGTTTAAAACTTCCGAAAAGCGATGCGGATTATCGAGATGTTTTGTATTTGGATAAAACTCACACAGCAGAAATTGTTCTCGTGGACGAAACGGGAAAACTTGTAAACACAAATGCGGAAGTAGAACTTTCAGTTTATAAACTTGAGTGGAGTTGGTGGTGGGTACGCGATGCTTACACAAATGCAAGTTACGACCAAACCCGTTCTGCAAGCAAGGTGTTCACAAAAAAAGCAAATGCAAAAAACGGCAAATTAAATATAAACTTTGAAATTAATAAATGGGGACGATATCTTTTTGTTGTTAGTGATACTGAAAGTGGACATAGTAGTGCAAGCATCGCATACTTAGACGACGAATACTGGGCAACCCGTAGCGATAGCGATGTAGAAGGTTCGGCAAATATGCTTGTTATAACTTCCAACAAAGATAAATACAACACAAACGAAACTGCCGAAGTTAGCTTTAATGCAAATCTTAATTCTACAGCCTATATTACAATCGAAAAAAACGGAAGTATAATAAAACAAGACATTGTAAAAACTGTAGACGGCACAAATACTTACAAGTTTAAAACAGACATTGCGATGTGCCCTAATGTTTATGTTCACATTAGTTTAGTCCAAGCGTACAAAGACACAGTCAATAGTTTACCCTTTAGATTATACGGAATTATTCCGGTTATGATAGAAGACAAAACAACTCGTCTTAATCCTGTCGTAAAAAATATAAACGAATTTAAGCCGAACGAAAAATGCAAAATTCGCGTTTCAGAAAAAGACGGCAAGGCTGCAACCTTTACACTTGCAGTTGTAGACGAGGGCTTACTAGGTTTGACAGCTTTTAAAACAGCTAACCCTTGGGATTATTTTTTCAGTAAAGAGTCATCCCAAATTTTAAGCTATGATATTTTTAACTTAGTTAGCGGAGCAATTAAGGGCGAACTTCAAACTTTAATTGCAGTCGGTGGAGGTGGTATGGTGGATGAAAGTCTAGCAAACAAAACCGCCGAACGCTTTAAACCTGTTGTGTTTTACTTTGGACCTATTGAGTTAAAAAAAGGCGAAACAAGGGAGCTTGAATTTCAAATGCCCGAGTACATCGGCGAAGTTCGGCTAATGGCAGTTTTTGCAAATCAAGAAGCCTACGGAATGGCTGAAGAAAAAGTTAAAGTAAAAAGCGATCTTATGCTCTCCCCTACCCTACCCCGCACAATTGGAGTTGGCGAAACAATTCAGCTTCCCGTTACAGTCTTTAACACAACTGAGACGAGAAAAAAAGTTTCAGTGCAAATGGACGCAAAAGGAGCAAATGTTTTTAAAAATAGCGAAACTGTCGAACTTGACGCAAATTCAAATAAAACAATTTTCTTTAAAATGCCTTTTGACAATGCAGGCACAAACGAAATTAGCTTTGTCGCAAAAGAAGGTTTCAAAGAAGTTTCACGCTCCACTACAGAAATTGCAGTTGCGTCTCGTGGAATGCCGTACGAAATTGTAAAAACTTTTGCAATTAAATCAAACGAAAAAATAAACCAAGCCTTCGAAACAATTGGCGAAAACGGAAGCAAAACCTTTAGTATTGAAGTTTCTAAAAATAAACCAATCGGTGTAGAAAAGCATTTAAACTATTTATTAAGTTTCCCACACGGCTGTGTCGAGCAAATTACTTCAAAAGTTTTTGCCCAACTTTATTTACACAAAATGCTAAACTTAAATCAAAAAGCTATTGCCGATATAAAAAATAATATTAACGATGTTATTTCTAGATATTCAAAATACCAATTACAAAATGGTGGCTTTGCATATTGGCAGGGTGGAACCGAAGAACATCCTTGGGCAAGTGCATATGTTTTACATTTTTTAACTGAAGCAAAACGAGCAGGGTATTATGTAGAACAAACAATGTACAATTCTTTAATGAACCGAATAGAAACTTTAGCAAGTAGTTTTTCATCTAATCAAACATACGAGTCAAATGCACAAAGTTACAGACTCTTTGCTCTTGCTCAAGTTGGCAAAGCAAATATTGGAGCAATGAATAGATTAAGTCGCAACTCAGATTTAAGTCCATATGCAAAATCACTTTTAGCATACGCTTATGTGATTTCAGGCAATCACGCACAGGGGCATAAAATAGTCGACGAAATCACAACTCAATTTCCAAGCTATCGAAAAACTGGTAGCGACTTTTCATCAACAATTCGAGACCTCGCTATAACTTGCACTGTTGCAAAACAAATTAAACACTCAAGTGCAGACGCCCGTTTTGAAGCATTAAGTCGTCTTGCAAATAATGCAAGCTGGCTTTCAACCCAAGAAGCAACTTGGCTTTTAATTGCAGCTTCAAACTTTTTTGAAAAGTCGGGTAACGAAAATATAACTTACGAAATTGAAGTAGCAGGCAAAAAAATAAAAAACAATTTAAACACAAATTCGGAAATCCACAACATAGCTTTGAACGACAACTCAAACCAAAATGTTCTCGTAAAAAATACGGGCAAGAATATTTTTTTTGTTACGATAAGATACACAAGTACAATCCCGAGTACAAACGAAACTTACACAGAAAACGGAATTGCACTAAATGTAAACTACCTAAAAAACGGTGCTAGCATTCCGACAAGCCAACTCAAAATGGGAGACAACTTTACTGTTAAATTTACCATTGCAAACAATAGCTCCGAATTACTTGAAAATTTAATTTTAAGTTTTCCTATTCCAACCGGCTGGGAAATTTCTAACGAGCGTCTCGGTGGCGAAGTAGCAAACAAGAACTATTCTTATCTTGACATAAAAGACGACCATATTTATGTTCACTTTGACCTTCCCGCAAAAGAGTTAAAAACATTTGAGTTTAATGCAAGTCTGACATACGGTGGCAATTATTTTGTTCCCGCCATCACCTGTGAAGCAATGTACGATAATACAATTCGTGCAAACAATGTCGGTGCAAAAATGGAAGCGTATTAAGTGTTTTAAAAATTTTGGGCGTTCCCGCTTGCAAATATGCAGATTTTAGACCTTAGTTAGGCAACTAACTATGGTTTTCTCTTCCCTTGACTTTAGAACTTTAGCCTATTTGCAAGCGGTCGGGCTATTCGGGGCTGTCGGTATTTTTGCACATAGATAATGTGCAAAAATGTACAGCGAAATCATTTTTGAAAAAATGCTTTCGCTCCCCTACTATCCCTAACGCTCACCTTAAAAAAATGTCCATATTTTTTTAAGGTGGACGAGTTTTTTTGTGAGCAAAAAAACTCGCTAGATGCTTTATACTAGCCCGACATCCGTGTCGGGAGAAAAAAACATCCTTGTTTTTCTAAAGTGGACGAGTTTTGCAACTTGACAAAACTGGGTTGCAAAACGTCGCTGAAGTAAAACACTAATTCGCCGTCCGTGGCGAGAGTGGCGATTTTCGCAAAGTAAGGACAAGTCGTAAGAAGGTTAAATGGACTTTATAGCAAGTTTTATTGCACAGCTTCGCTTTTCTAAAAATAGGAGCCGAACGGCGACCAAAATTACAGCTTTCTTATTTATTTACCACTCACAAAAAATCTAGCAAATTAAAGATAAAAAATTATTTGAAAAAAACTTTTACCCCTTGACAAAGAAAAAAAAAATAAAATGAATATAAATTTATTTATTAAAGAGGTTAGGTTTATGAAAAAATTTTCTTTAAAAAACAAGATTTTAAGATTTTTTGGTCTTGTTAGTGTTGTTTTTGTACTTGCGGGCTGTAAGGGACCGCAAAATGTGGATCCGGTGCAAAATAATGCGGAAGACTATAAGCTTGAGTTTATAAAACCTGCAAATGGTTCTTTGACTGCAAAACTTGAAAACGGGACAGCAATTAAATCGGGTGGCCGCTTTAAAGAAGGTACGACGATTCTTTTTACTGCCACACCAAACAACGACTACAAGGTCAACAAATGGGAAAATGCTGAACCGACAAATGCTGACAAAACACAGGCAAAACTGACAATTGGAAAAGCGGATGTTACTGTTAAGGTAAGTTTTTCAAAAATTGAAAAGCCTGCAACGGACGGTGTTGTTACTTTTTCTGCTGGTGAAAATGGAAAGATTAAAGCAAATATTAACGGCACTGAAATCCAGTCTGGAAAACCGCACAAGGCGAATACAGAAATATATTTTACTGCAATTCCAGATGAGGGCTACAAGGTTGCAAGCTGGGATCCTGAGGATGCTATAAAACTTAAAAGTACAGACAGTAAACTAGAAGGAACTCATACGGTTACAGGTGATATAAGCATTAAGGTAAATTTTGCACCCTTATCTAAACTTCAAATAAATTTCCGAAAAGATCCCTCCATTTTGTCTTCTAAAGTAAAAATTATAGCAACGGCTGGCAAAGACGCCACAGCACAAACAATAAACTCAGGCGAGACAATCAAACAAGGAGAGCGAATCCAGTTTGAGGCTACAGGTTTTGATAAAGGAAAGTACAAAGCGGAATGGACTGTTACTCGTGGGAATATAAGTAATGGTGTCATAAATGGTGGTATAACTAAAATCTTTCCAACAGATAAAATATGGTTTAATGGTAGCTACACATCAGATGGTCGTGATATTGATGCTACTTTAAAACTTATATATATACCCGCTAAAGTCGGAGCTCAAGATACAGACGAAATTACTGTTAGCGGAAAAACAAATGTGGAAAATAAAATGCCTCAATATGTTTATATTAAGCTCACAGACGACAAGCTTTTAACTTCAAAGCTAGAGCCTGGCAAGACCGACCTTACAAGCTGGTTTACAAATATTCCTGAAGGCTTAACTGCAAAGGTTAACTGTGCGGCAACTATGGCTTTTATAGATGAAGATAAAGCTGAAGGTACTTGCAAAGGTGTTAAGGTAGAATTTTGGGGAGCAGCTACTTCAGCAAGTAGTGAGGAAATAAAGGTAACTATTCCTGCAGACTTTATTAAAAATAGCCAAGACCTCATAGTTAATAAACTCATATTTGCAAGCAATTCAAAAGCTAAATACAATATCAGCAAAGGTCCAAAGTTTAATATCGGAAACATAAAATTTGACAACGGTGGAACAGATGTTACTTTAAAATCCGGTGCAAAAATTGAAGTAAAATATAATCCTTCGCGTGCTGATCTCTATGTTTTTGAAATTAGCAATGCATTGGAAGGCTTTAATAAAAAAACACATAGTGCAAGCTGTGAATTTACCTTAGAGGATCAAGATAAAAACAAACAAACTATTTCGGGAAATTATAGCCGTGGTAATTTTATAGGCAATAAGTCAGCAGTTGAAATAACTGAAGATTCAACTGTTACAGCAAAGATAACGGTAACAAACAAATAAAACAAATAAAGCGATAACCGACTTCTTGGTTGTCGCTTTATTTTAAAAAGGATAAATATATGAAACAATTTAGTAAAAAATTTTTAAGGGCTTTTGCCCTGCTTTTCTTGTGTTTGAGTTGTCGCCAACAAGTAGAACAAAAACTCGACATCACTTATGAAGGCAAAACAATAAAAATTGGTGATACCACTATGACAATGGTTGATATTGAAGGTGGTCATTTTATTTTGGGCGAATCTGGAGTTACCTATAACCCTGAACACAATGTGGAACTAAGCGATTATCAAATTGCAGAAACCGAAATCACTCAAAAAGTTTTTGAAGCAGTTATGGGGTATAATCCCAGTGAATTCAATTCGAACCCACCCGCTGGCGAAATTCAAGAACTGCGACCTGCTGACAGAGTAAACTGGTACGAAGCTGTTGAATTTTGTAATAAACTGACAGAAGTCTTAATGGGTAAGGAACACTGTGTTTATACAATAACAAATATTGAGCGCTATAGTGACGAGGACGGAATTGAAAAGGCTACTGTACAAGCTGACTGGAGTAAAAAAGGTTTTAGATTACCGACAGAAGCCGAGTGGGAATGGGCTGCTAGATGTGGTGATGACTTTAAGCACGCTGGTTCAAACGAGTTAACTGAAGTTGCGTGGTGTGCCTCAAACTCAAACGGAACCCATGAGGTAAAAAAACTAAAGCCTAACAAGTTTGGCTTATACGATATGACAGGAAATGTTTGGGAGTGGTGCTGGGATTTAAGCGGACCAATAGAAGATGGTGCCGATTTGGGCAAAGATCCAAAAGGTGCAGAACACATAGGTGAAATGCGTTCACACAGAGGAGCTTGTTGGTATTGTCCAATACCTGATACAGATGGTCGCTATTTTATACCTTTTAGAAATGCTTTTATTGGTCCTGATAAAAAAGACAGTAAAATCGGATTTAGAATTGCTCGCTACAAATAATTTTAGGAGAATATAGATGAAAAAAATAATTTCAGGTTTTTGCCTTTTAGCTTTAGGATTAAACTTGTGGGCTTTTGAGTTTTCACTTGGTGGATATGTAGGTGGCATTGTCCGAACGCAAACTTCATCCATAAAAAAAGCTCTCCCACAATTTGGTCTTGCTTGTGCTTTTGATTTTAAGAATTTCGGATTCCAAACAAGTTTCGGATTTGATTTTTGGACACAAAAGGCTATTGTACTCGGAGAAAAAAAAGAGAGAAAAGATGTCCACACATCAGAAACAATTTTAATATGCCCATATTATCCTTTTTATCATAAAAATTTTTCATTTACAATCGGACCTGCAATAGGGTTTAAGTTTAATCAAGGAAACTTAAAAACAATCGATACAAAAGAATCTTGGTTTTTCGTTGTGATTGGAGGTGAATTTGAAACAAGATACGCCGCAACCGACCACGTGAAAGTTTTTTTGAATTTAGGGCTTTTTACGGACACTGGCAGTATACAACTAAAAAACGAACAAGCGGGTGTTCCACAACCTCTAAAAAACTTCGTTTGGCGGTCTGAATACATATACTTTGTTCCAAAATTCGGAGTGTATTATAGTTTTTAGTTTGAAAGGTACAGTTGCGTAAGGTTAGGAATTTTTTGACAGAAAAAAAATTCCTAATCCCCTCGTTGTTTTTCAAGGTGGACGAGTTTTGCAACTTGACAAAACTGGGTTGCAAAACATCGCTACTGCTTTATACTGACTCGCCGTCCGTGGCGAGAGAAATAGTGTTTTATAGCGTTGAGTTTTTATAAAGTTTACGCTCTAGCGAGGAGCGTAGCTCTGGCTTGCTTAAGCGGGAGTTTTTGTATCAAAAATTCCCGCCCTCTTTGCCAGATTTGCGTTGAAACTCATCGCGAAGTTACAAACCGCTCACCCATCCAGAGTGAGCGGATAAGCGATTTTCGCAAGTAAAGATAAGTTTTACAAAGGTTAATGACCTATATTTGTATTTTTGCACTGCTTCCTTTGTAGTATTTTTGGCGAAGGTTTTTTACGCTTTCGTCTTTGATGTATTCATCGAAGGGCATCATTCTGTCAATGACGCCGTTCGGGGTTATTTCGATAATGCGATTTGCAATTGAGGAAATGAGTTCGTGGTCGTGGGAGTTAAAAAGTATTACGCCGGGGAATTGGATTAAGGCGTCATTTAAACTTGTAATGGCTTCAAGGTCAAGGTGGTTGGTTGGTTCGTCCAAAATCAAAACGTTGCCACCTTCAAGCATTATTTTAGAAAGCATACATCGTACTTTTTCGCCACCTGAAAGAACATTTACAGGTTTTAAAGCATCGTCTCCTGAAAAAAGCATTCTACCTAAAAAGGAGCGAATATAAGTTTCGTCTTGGTCGGTAGAAAATTGTTTTAACCAATCTACAATTCTTAAATTTGTTTCAAAAAAACCAGCATTGTTTTTTGGTAGGTATGAAACGGTAACCGTCTGACCCCAATAATAATCGCCCGAAAGAGCTTTTTTATTTTCGGTGATTATATCAAAAAAAGCCGACTTAGAATTATGCTCCTGCCCCACAAAAGCAATTTTATCAGTGCGATTTATTTGCAGACTAAAATCTTTTAACAAGACTAATTTGTCATCACCTTGACTTTCGACATTGAGTTTTTCTACTTGCAAAACATTATTTCCTATTTCACGGTTTGGCTTAAAATGCACATAAGGGAATTTTCGAGAAGTAACTTCTATTTCTTCCAATGCCAACTTGTCATAAACTTTTTTACGACTTGTAGCTTGTCGGCTTTTTGAAGCGTTTGAAGCAAAGCGTAAAATAAATTCTCGCAAGTCTTTCATTTTTTCTTCACGCTTTTTTTGGTTATCCTTTGCTTGCCTTTGCATTATTTGACTCATCTGATACCAAAAATCATAGTTACCCGTGTACATACGAATTTTACCATAATCAATGTCGCAAATATGTGTGCAAACCGAATTCAAAAAATGCCTGTCGTGAGAAACTACAATTAAAATATTTGGAAAGTTAATTAAAAACTCTTCAAGCCAAGCAATCGACTCCAAGTCCAAACCGTTTGTCGGCTCGTCCAAAAGTAAAATATCAGGATTTCCAAAAATCGCCTGTGCTAAAAGAACTCGCACCTTTTGGCTTTCGTCAAGCTCATTCATAAAACTATTGTGAAAACTTTCCTCCAAACCAAGCCCCGAAAGCATTTGCTCTATTTCGTTTTCCGCCTCCCAGCCTCCCAATTCCGAAAACTCTGCTTCCAGCTCGCTTGCCCTAATTCCGTCCTCTTCAGAAAAATCCGCCTTGGCGTAAATATTTTCGCGTTCTTTCATAACCGAATACAATTTCGGATTCCCCATAAAAACTGTATCCTTTACAGAATGCCCCTCAAACTTAAAGTGGTCTTGACTTAAAACAGCAATTCGCTCGCCCTCACTAATAGTAATTTCTCCCGAATCATATTCCAGCTCCCCAGAAAGCAACTTCAAAAAAGTCGACTTTCCAGCCCCATTCGCCCCAATTATCCCATAACAGTTTCCGCTCGTAAATTTTAAATTTACATCTTTAAAAAGCGGTTGCTCTGAAAATTTTAAACTTAAATCGCTAACAGTAATCATAGAATACAAAATACACTAAATCCTGATAATTGTCAATGCTTTGGCGGATTTGTTTTTTGGGCGTTCCCGCTTCCAAATATACGGGCATTACGTCTTGCTCTTAGTATCTACCTCGTCTATTTGAAAGCGGTCGGCGTATTCAAAGCTACGCCTATCGGCTCCGACCAAAAAGCTCGCAAAAATTGTTGCGAGCTTTTTGTTTTGGTTTGCATTTTTCAAAATGCAAACCAACTTTGAATGTGCCTAACGCAGGGTAACAAAAAACGTCCTTGTTTTTTGTTACCCGTCGAGTTTTGAATTTTTATTATTTTTTTAATGAAATTCAAAACTCGCTAAAGTAAAACACTAACCCGACCTCCTTGTCGGGTGAAAAACATCCTTGTTTTTTTAAGGTAGACGAGTTTTGCAACTTGACAAAATGGTTTGTTGCAAAACATCGCTGTTGCTTTATACTGGCTCGCCGTCCGTGGCGAGTGTTTTTAAAAAACGTCCGTGTTTTTTGTTACCCGTCGAGTTTTGAATTTTTTATTATAATTTTTATGAAAATTCAAAACTCGCTAAAGTAAAACACTAACCCGACCTCCTTGTCGGGTGAAAAACATTCGTGTTTTTTAGTGTTGAATTTTACGCTTTAGCGTTTAACTTGCGTTCTGCTCTCATCGTTTTGAGTTTCATTGCTGTTCTACGGCTTGCTTAGGCGGGAATTTTTGTGCGTCAAAAATTCCCGCCCGACTTTGCCAGATTTGCGTTGTAGCTCATCGCTAAGTTTAAGACCCTGAGTTATCCAAAACGAGGGGATAAGCGTTTTTCGTAAGGCACGGACAGGTCTTAAATAGCTAATATGCAAACGCTTTGTACTTGACTTTAATCTAAGTTTAGGTACAATGTACTTTATGAGTATAAAAACTTTTAAAGGTGGGGTGCATCCACCGGAAATGAAGCTTATATCTGCTAAGGCAGAGGTTAGGAGGGTTACGCCTTCGACACGAAATGTGTGGATTCCCGTAACCCAAGGCGGAGCGGAAAATGCTTTGCTTGTAAAGGTTGGGGACACTGTTATGCGTGGGCAGAAAATTGCTGAAACCGACAAGTTTATGTCAGCGCCTGTTCATTCTTCAGTTTCGGGGATTGTAAAAAAAATCGAAACGCATTTGACTGTTGGTAATGTAGATAAATTATGTGTGATGATTGAGGATGATGGACAAAATACGGAAAGCTTTATGCCGCCGTTGGATCCTTTTGCTTGTACATTGGAAGAAGCTTTGGCTAGAGTTCGGGAGGCGGGGATTACTGGAATGGGCGGTGCATCCTTTCCAACGCATGTTAAGTTTAGTCCTCCGAAGGATGCTAAAATCGAATATGTTATAGCTAATGGTGCCGAATGTGAACCTTATCTTTGCACGGACGCTGCTACAATGTATCAAAATGCTGCGGATATTGTAGACGGCTTGGCGATTTCTATGAGAATTACCGGTGCAAGCAAAGGCGTTATCGCTATTGAAAATAATAAGCTTGATATTTTACCTGCTCTTGAGGAAGCTATTAAAAAAGCAAAGACAAGTCCTGTTGCCAAGGGAGCTTACGATATTTCGGTGCAAGTTTGCAAAACAAAATATCCACAAGGTGGTGAAAAAAATATTACAGAAGCTGTCGTCGGCAAGCAAATTCCTTCGGGTGGTCTGCCTTTCCAAATTGGTTGTATTGTGAGCAATGTGGCAAGCTTAAAGGCTGTTTCTGAGGCTTTTAGACTTGGCAAGCCCTTAATTGATAGACCTTTAACGATTTCGGGTGGAGCTTGTGCAGAGCCTATGAATATTGTTGCACCAATTGGTACTTGTGTTTCAGACCTTATTCCAGAAGTTATTAAACTTAAAGACAATATTGCTAAAATTATTTCAGGCGGTCCGATGATGGGAATTGCTATGAAAAATGCAGATTTTCCTATCGAAAAAAACACTTCGGGTGTTTTATTTTTGACGGCTCGTGAAACTAGTCTTTTAGAAGAAGATCTTTGTATTGGTTGCGGAAAATGCGTTGAAATTTGTAGTTGTAGACTTTCCCCTGTTTTAATTGTGCAGGCAATGGATAGAGGCGACTTAGACGATGCAATTCGATGCGGTTTAAATGATTGCGTTTTGTGCGGAACCTGCTCTTATGTTTGTCCCGGACGAATACAGCTTGTTCAGCGATTTAGAGTTGGAAAAGAGCTTGTGCGTGAGCGAGCTAGAAAAGCCAAGCAAGAAGCTTTAAAAAATTAGGAGATTGATATGAGTGATATTGATAATATAGAAACAAAAAAGACGGAAACAGTAAAAAAAACTCCAAAAAAATCTGTTAATCATCCAAAGAGGGAGTTAAACGAAATTTATCTTTCGCCTGCACCACATTTTGCAACACCTGTTACTGTGCGGCGTCTTATGTTAAATGTTGTAATTGCACTTTTACCGATAGCAGGCTTTGCTGTTTATTTATATGGTTTACCAGCCTTGCTTAGACTTGTAATTTCAGTAATAAGCACAGTGGTTTTTGAGTCTGTATTCCGACTTATAGTAAAGCGTCCAATTAGAGCAAAGGATTTTTCCGCTGTAATTACGGGCTTGCTTTTAGCCTTAGTAATGCCTTCGAACATTCCTATTTGGATTTTAATTCTTTCGGCTTTTTTTGCAATTGTTGTTGGAAAAGAGTTTTTCGGTGGTTTGGGAAAAAATCCTTTTAACCCCGCTCTCATCGGGCGAGCCTTTGCCTTTGTAAGTTTTGCAGGTCCAATGACAAGTTGGATTACAACTAAAGCGTCAAGTTTTTTCGGCGGGCTTTCAGGAAATGTGGTTGCTCTTTCGGGTGCCACATCCAAAAAAGCCGTAGATTTAATTTCAACGGCTACGGTTTTATCGAAGGTAAACCCCTTAGATGGAGTGGTTTTATCTGTGGAACAAATTGCTAGCGAACTTGGTTTGGCTGGAGCAAATGATTTATACTTGAGTTTGTTTTTTGGTAACCGAAGTGGTTCAATGGGCGAATCTCCGATATTTTTAATTTTAATAGCATTTGTCTTTTTAATTTTAACAAAAACAATCGACTGGCGAATTCCAGTTTCAATGCTTGTTAGTGCCACCCTTTCTTCAGTTGTATTGGGCTTTTTAGCCTTTGGTACTCCGATAAATCCGCTTTTGACCTTGCTTTCTGGTGGCTTGGTCTTCGGTGCCGTTTTTATGGCTACAGATTATGCCACTTCGCCTGTAACACCTATGGGGCGAATTATTTTCGGAGCTGGTTGTGGCTTTTTGTCCGTGGTAATAAGGCTTTTCGGAACATTCCCCGAAGGCGTTATGTTTAGCATTTTAATTATGAACGCTCTTGTGCCTTATTTAAATAAAATTTTACCCAAAAAATATGGATATGTAAAAGGAGGTAAATAATGAAGAGTACTTTAAAATTAGCGATTGTTTTGACAATTTGGTCTGTAATTGCTTGTTCTGCTCTTGCTTTGGTTAACTCTTTTACTGCTCCGATTATCGAAACACATACAAAGCAAAAAATTACAAAAGCTTTAGAAGAGATTTTTCCAGAAGGAACTTCGAACACGGATATTTTGTCCGAACTTACTTCAAATGAAAAAACAATAAAATTTGATAATGCTTTTCTTGTTAAGTCTGATAATGAAACCTTAGGTGTGGTAATAACTGCAACAGGACCTACTTTTAACAAAGCGACGATTATGGTGGGTGTGCAGGTTGATGGTAAGATTAAAACTATTAAGTTTATAAATCTTACTGACTCAAAGGGAATTGGTACAAAGGTACTTGAAGAGCCTTTTGTTTCTCAGTTTGACGGAAAAGATACTTCGGACGAATTTAAACTTAGGGCTGATGTTGAAAATATTTCTACTGCAACCGTCAGTTCAAAAGGCGTAACTGAAATTGTAAAAACTATTTCACAAGCTTCTCTAAAGTATTTGCAAGATAATAATTTATTCATAAAGGAGGCAAAATAATTTATGAAAAGTAAACTAAGTATTTTTACAGCAGGATTGATTCGTGAAAATCCACTTTTAATTTTAATGATAGGTTTATGTTCATCACTTGGTATAACGACTGAAGTTTTTAATGGTGTCGCAATGGGAATTTCAATGACCTTTGTTTTACTTATGAGTGAATTAATAATAAGTATTTTTAAAAATGCTATTCCTAATGATGTGCGGATTCCTGTCTTTATTATTGTTATTGCTGCATTTACTACTATTGTACAACTTGTAATTCAAGCGTATTTGCCTGAGCTTTATGATGCGATTGGGCTTTTTATAGCCTTGATTGTAGTAAACTGTATTATTATGGGGCGTGTTGAAGCTTTTTCGTCAAAAGAATCACCCGTAAATGCAGTGCTTGATGCCTTAGGTATGGGAATAGGTTATACGATGGTTTTGATTATGATTTCAACAATTCGTGAAATACTTGGAAGTGGATCTTTTTGGGGAGTTGAATTTATACCAGAAGCTTACAGGATTGGCTTTTTTACTTCTCCTCCCGGTGGTTTTTTAGTTTTTGGTTTAATGATATCAATCAACATGGGCTTAAAAAAACTTTTAGATAAAAAAGCCAAGGTTCAAGCTTAAGGAGGTTTTATGAATATTGCAAATCTTATAACTATATTTTTTACTGCCTGTATTGGCAATAATATTGTGTTAATGCGTTTTATCGCACTTTGTCCATTTATTGGAATGTCTACCGATGTGGATAAATCTGTTGGAATGGGAGTGGCTGTAACCTTTGTTACACTTATGGCAACTTTTGTTACTTATCCTATTTATAAGTATATTTTAGTTCCGCTAAATGTGGGTTTTTTGCAGCTTTTAGTTTTTATTTTAGTAATCGCAAGTTTGGTTCAACTTGTGGAATTTTTCTTAAAAAAAGTTGTGCCATCGTTATACACTGCGATGGGTGTTTATCTTGCTTTGATTACTACAAACTGTGCAATTTTAGCTGTTACAATAGATGTTGTTGATAAAGGTTATACTTTTATTGAAGCCCTTGTTTATGCCTTGGGGGTTTCGGTGGGCTTTTTAATTGCTATGCTCTTGCTTGCAGGTTTACGCAAAAAGTTAGCCGTTGCTCCAATTCCTGAGTTTTTACAAGGTACGCCGATACTCTTTATTGTTTCAGGACTTTTGTCCTTGTGTTTTATAGGCTTGGGCGGGATTTTTTAGAAGGTAGGTGAGAATTTATGCAAACTGTATTGATTAGTGCTTTAGTGGCATTAGGTGTAGCTTTTTTACTAGGTATTCTTCTAGGAATTTTCAAACAAGTTTTCTATGTCGAAGTAGACCCAAAAATAGAAGAAATTCGAGATGCTCTGCCCGGTGCAAACTGCGGGGCTTGCGGTTATCCCGGTTGTGATGGCTTTGCAGAAGCTGTTGCAAAGGGCAAAGCACCAACAAACGGTTGTACTGTAGGTGCAAGCGAAGTTGCAAAAAAAGTTGCGTCAATCATGGGTGTCGATGCAAGTACAAGTGCAAAAAATGTTGTGCACCTACTTTGTCAAGGTTGCTATGAAGTTTCAAAGCCGAAAGCCGAATATGTCGGCGTAAAAACATGTGCTGCCGCAAAAATTTCGATTAACGGTACAAAAGAATGCGATTGGGGGTGTATAGGTTTAGGCGACTGTGCGAAAGCTTGTCCTTTCGATGCTATAAGCGTTTTAGACAATGGCTTGGTGAAAATCGATGAAGAAAAATGTACGGGGTGCGGTATTTGCGTGGAAAAATGTCCGCAAAACATATTACGGCTTTTCCCCGAAGACACAAAAGGAGCTATCGCTCTTTGTAATTGTCGCAATCCTCGAAAACCGATGATTATGAAAAATTGCAAACGCGGTTGTATCAAATGCGGAAAGTGCGAAAGGGTTTGCGAACCGCAAGCCTTAAAACTTGTAAACGGCATTCCCGAAATTGACTATTCTCTTTGCACAAGTTGTGGAGAGTGCGTTAAAGGTTGCCCGACAAAGGTACTAACACTTTTAGAAGGTTAAACATTAGTCAAAAAATGCAATGCATTGAGTGGTGTATACGGAAAAAAGCTCAAGACAGTAGATGTCTTGAGCTTTTTGTAAGTAACTTTAAAATTACCAACTAAACAAGTGAGCAATACGGTCTTTTTGACCTTAAAAAAACTTTAAATAATGCGAACTAAATAAAAAGTGGAGGTAAAATCAATAGCTTTAAAATTTAATTTTATAAAAGTGATATTTCGTTATATGTTGGTGTGGGAAATATGTTTTGTGTTTGTGTACTTACACTTCAATTATAAAAGCAAAAATAAGATAGTAGAGAAAGTTGAAAATAAACTAAAGCCATTTTGCATTGGATCAATAAAATTGGTCTATATGGAGTTGGAGTACCTTTTATGTTTTGACTCAGAGATAAAATACATATCGCTTTAGAAGAACCAATACATAAATCGCTTAATTTATAAGATGTGTACGACGATGTTTTAAAAGCTAATACTTTTAGTCTATATGATTTAGGAGATGTTTTTATGAAAAGGTATAAAATAATAATAACATTGGCTCTTTTAATGAGCGTTTTTTCGCTTTTTGCAGCAGGTAAAAAGGAGACAACAGCTGAATTGGTTTCTGGTAATCTTAAGCTAAAATTTTATGAGCGTTCTGGGAGCTTTTGTCTATATAGGTTATCAGAAGTTGGAAACGAAACTTGGGAGCCTCTTTACGATGACAGAGCTTTGGCAAGTACGAACTATTATAGTCTTCTTATTGATGGCAAAATTTATTCTATAAAAAAACGCGTTGGTAAATCTATAAAGATTGAAAATAATAATAAAGAAATTATAGCGGAGTTCCCTTTAACTGATGATTTATATGTTAAACAGCGTTTTTATTTTTCAGATAAACACTATGAAACCAGTGGTAAAATTTTATGCATTGAGACCTCTTTTGAAAATACTTCTGGAGTTGTCGTTGATGTTGCACTAAAAGCTATTTTTGACACAAACTTAGGAGAAAAACGACATATACCACTTTACACTGATACAATATCGATATTTTCAGAAACTCACTTTAGCACAAATCCATCAAAAGGATTCTACATTGCAAGTGCTAATTCGATTTTGGCTTGTATATTTTTTTTACAATTGGAAAAACAAACACCACCTAGTGAGGTTTTTATAGCTAATTGGGATTATTTACATAGTAAAAAATGGACACCCTCAATAGTTGAAGGTCGATCTTTTTCTACAAAATATTATAATAATGATTCAGCCATTATGTTTTTATGGCAAAAAAAAAGATTAAACCTAAACGAGACATATACCGTAACAAATTGTATAGGTTGTTATGATTATTTAAAACGAAATGCTCCCAAAGAGGCAATTGAAGTTCATTTGCAAACTCTTCCAGAAGAATATAGAAAAAAATACGACTATATACAAGAGCTTTTAAATCAAGTCGAAGAGGTTAAAAATAATCCCGACAATTACTCGGATGATGAAATCAAAAACCTAACAAAACAAGTCGATGATGCAACAATTGATATTCAAAATTAAAAAGTGATATTATAGACCTACAAGGACAAGTTTTTATCAATGTCTTTAATAAGCTAATTACAAGAAAAAAATTATATGTTTAGAAACAGGTCAAATGATTTTAAAATTGTGAGTTCTACATAGCCGAGAGATTTTATTCAGATGTTTTAGATCTCATCAGCGAAACAAAAAAGTTTGATAAGTTCAATTTTAGAGATGTATTTTGCAAAACATCTCTGCTGTTTTATTCTAAGTCGCCGTCCGTGGCGGAATAGCAATTTTCGTAAGGCACGGACAAGTCTTACAAATATTAATATCTTGGTTGTTTTGCAAATACTTGTGGAAAGAATTATTTGATAATTTTCACTCTTGACTATTTTCTTTATTTTTAGTATTTTACTGTGATATTAAATTTTAAAAGTGAAATTAAAATGCCAAATTACGAATATGAATGTACCAATTGTGGAAATAGGTTTGAAGTTTTTCAAAAAATGTCTGATGCACCATTGACAGATTGTCCGAAATGTAGGGGATCTGTGCAAAAGATTATTTCAGGTTTTGGAATTTCTTTTAAGGGTTCAGGTTTTTATGTTAATGATGCACAGGGTAAAAGTGCGGACAAATCCAAAGTGGCTTCTTGCTCGGGAAAATCTTGTAGTTCCTGTAGTGGTTGTAAAAGCTAATGGCAAAAAGAAAGCCACCAAAGTTTTTTTGTGAACATTGTGGCGAGCAGGTATTACGAAACGCAAAGGTTTGTCCTCACTGCGGAAGTTTTTTTGTAAATGTTCGTTGTCCTTCTTGCAAGTTTGTTGGCGTAGAAAGGGACTTTGTTAATGGCTGTCCGAAGTGTGGTTATGCAATAAAATCAAACTCTAAGACAAAAAAAACTAGTGAGCTTTCTTCTTTTGACCCAGCAAAAACAAAATCCTATGACGATGAAAAGCTTCCGACTTGGATTTATGTTTTAGTGGTTTTTCTTTTTTTATTTTTTCTCGCTCTTGTGATTTTGTAAATTTTGCTTTTACTGTTTTTAATAATCGTAAGCTTTTAAAAATTCGTTAGAGTTTCGAGATATTCTATTACGGTCTTGCACCAAAAATCGTGGAGCCAAGCCTAATTTCTGTAGCACCTTCTTCAATAGCCCATTCAAAGTCACTTGACATTCCCATCGAAAGTTCTTGCATTTGAACATTGTCGATTTTTGCATCTTTTATTTTTTCGGCGAGGTTTCGCAAAAGTACAAAACAGTTTCGTACTTTTTTTTCGTTGTCAGTAAGAGCACCTATTGTCATAAGTCCAGTAATTTTAAGAGCGGACAGTTTGGAAATTTTTTCGATAAGTTTTAAAGTTTCTTCTGGAGTACAGCCGTGCTTTGACTCTTCCCCTGAAGTATTTACTTCCACGAAAATCTTCATTGTTAAGTTTTTTTGAACAAGGCGATTGTTTATTTTTTCGGCAAGCTTAAAACTGTCCACTGACTCAATACAAGACACCTTGTCAATTACGCTTTTGATTTTGTTGCTTTGTAAATGCCCGATAAAATGATTTTCGTGAGGATAGTTTTTTAGAGCGTCGTATTTTTCAACAAGTTCTTGTGCACGGTTTTCACCGATTAGCCTAATGCCACAGTCAAAAGCTTTGATAATAGTTTCAGGCGATCTCGTTTTTGTAGCAAGTAAAATTTTTACATCTTCAGACTTGCGTCCAGATTTAGAACAAGCCAATTCGATTCTTTCTTTTGTTTTTAATATATTTTCTTTTATATTTTCCATTTGTTTAAATATACATTATAAAACAAAATTTAGCAATAAGTCAATAAAAATTAAAACTTTTGAAAAATCAAGCCTTAAGTACTTGAAGTAAATAAATTTGAAGCATATATTTGTAGCATATAATTATACAAGTAATTATACAATATAAATTTCTAAGGGTAGGTGTGTCAAAAGGATAGTAAGAATACTTCCGAATAAACAGTCTGCGATACGATTGGTTCGGTGTGTTTACATAAATAAGAACTGATTAAAATCTAGTAGAGTTTACATAAAACTACAAAAAAAGCAAACTTTTAGAAGCTTGACTTTCTTCGGGGGGGGTAAAATAGAGGTGGAACAATTTGAAAAAAATACGCAAAGAATACTGTGCAGTTTTCTTATATATTTTAAATTAAAATCCGTTGGAGGTGTTTTATGTTAAAGATGTCGGAAGTTTCGAAAATGACGAAACTTTTTTCTAAGGTTAAAGCAAAGGGCTTATATTTCGTTTTAATATTTTCAAGTCTTTTAGTAATGGTATCAAGTATATCAAGTAGTTATATGCATAAACTGCTTTTTGAAAATATACAAAATAAAAATTACGATTTGATTATTACAGCTCTAATAGTATTGACGATTACATATATTCTTACTGTAATTTTTGGATACATTAAAAATATTTCCAGTGTAAATATTGTACAGAAAAATGTAGAACATTTAAAACTTGCCTTATTTTCGAAAGTTTTATACCTTCCTGCATCTGAATAGCAAAAGAAAAATGATGCTTTATCGGTTATTGCATTTGATGCAGAAGACCTTGCAAGGTTTTTACCTATTACATTTTTAGGTCTTTTGTTTTCAGTTTTAACATTTTTATGCTATGTAGCATTTTGTGTTTATCTTTCACCACTAATGACAATAGTAGCTATTATTTTAGTAATTCCATCTATACTTGTTGAAAGACTTTTTATACCACGCATTCAAGCTGAAAATAAAAACTTTTCAAAATTTGAAAGTTCCGTTCGTACATTCTTAAAAGAAGCTATCTACTCACTTGACATTATAAAAATTTTTCAGCTTTTTACTGGAACCCGAGAAAAGATGACAACACTTGATACACAAAGACGCCAAGCAAGAAATAAGTTAGCTAAATTTGACAACCTTATTTTTAGTGTATCAAATATGCTCGGTTATGTTGCAATTTTAGGAACGCTCGCTGTTGGAGGTTTTTTATATGTAAAAAATAAAATAACTATTCCGAATTTAATTGTATGTATAGGTACAATAGAAGGCGGGATTATTTGGCCCATCTCAAATATTATTCAAGACATAATTGAATTATCTAGAAACAAAGTAAGCTATGATCGTGTCAATGAATTTTTAGAACTTCAAACACCTGATATAGATTATAAAATAGTGCAAAATGCCAATGTAGATATTTCTTTGCAAAATGTTTCTTTTTCGTACACAGACACAGATGACAAATTCATTCTTAAAAATGTCAACTTGGAAATACCACATGGTTCAAAGATATGTATTACAGGACCGAGTGGAACAGGAAAAAGCACATTGATACATTTGCTTCTTGGTACTATCAAGGCACAAAAAGGTTCAATAACAATTAAACTTAATTCAAAAAACTATGACGGAGTAATACAAAATCTTATAAGTTTTGTACCACAAACAGCTGCTTTATTTTTAGACAGCATATACGAAAATATCCGTTTTGGTAACCCTGCAGCAAATGATACAGAAATATATTCCGCAAGTGAAAAAGCCTTCGCAGATGAGTTTATACAAAAATGCGATGACAGATATAAAACAATTGTTGGTGGAAAAGATACAAAACTTTCCGGTGGTCAAGCACAACGAATTACTATTGCTCGTGCAGTACTTAAACAAAGTCCCGTTCTCATTATGGACGAACCTTCATCAGCACTCGATGAAGAAAGTGAAAAACGAATCAGTGATTTAATACGAGGGTATAATGGCACCGTTATATATATTTCACATCGTGAAGAATTAATGAAGGCTGCCAATAAAGTCGTTACTTTAAATGACGGCGTATTGACTGAAACAAATACAAATAATAACAAACAAATTGACTAAACAAAAGGAGAATCGAAATGAAAAATACTAAACTAAAAATGTCCGAAACAATAAAAGGTTTTCACGGATCCCTTATTATTATATACATTGCAACAATTTTTGCTGCTTGTCTTCGTTATGGTCTTGCACTATCATATCAAAAAACAATTGACTCATTAACAAGTTTGCAATTAAAAGAAATTTTATTCTGGGTGGGTGTTGGTTTTTTCTTTACAGCTTTGTGGAATATTGGAAACTATATACGATACACAAACAGTGTAAACACAGCAAGTAAAATTGTTTGTCGTTTGCGTTTACACTTCATTGATCGATGTATGGAAGCTCCTTTGCGAGAAACAGACATAATCTCATCCGGCGAAATTACGACAAAGCTAACAGATGACCTTTACGCTGTTTCGACATTTTACACAGCAAGCATTCGCGAAATAATATTTGTAGTAGTTCAATTAATAACAGGACTTTACTTTACCTTTAGTGTTTCGATCTATATGTTTATTGTTTTAATTGTTTCTTCACTTGTGTGTGTATTATCTAATTTTTTAATTTCACCACATATTCAAAAACAACACGCATTACAACAAAAAGAAGAAGATGCATTACGAACATTTTCTGAAGACCGTTTGAAACATCCTGCAGTAACAGCATCATTTAACTTATATGAAAGTCATCAAAAAAAATTTACTTCGGTTATAAAGGAGCGAACAAAAAAAATTTTGCGACTTGAAAAAAAATGCTTTTTTATTTTCAGCCTTTTCAGGACTTGCAGGATACATCACAATAATAAGTATAGATATTTTTGGTGCAATTTTACTTTATAAAGGCAAACTTACAATTGGTTCTTTTATTGCTATGTCACAGGTTAGCTCGGTTGTATTGTGGCCCTTTAAATTTCTTCCTAATGTGTTCAAATCAATGGCAAAAAAGAAAGCTGCATTAAAACGCCTCAACGACTTTGAAAACTTGGGGCAGGAAAAACAAGAACCCCAAACCGAAAACTTTGAAGCGGTAAAACTTATTGCAAAAGATTTGAGTTTTAAGTATAGCGAAAAAAATGTGTTCGAAAATTTTAATTACGAGGCAGAGTGTGGAGTATTAAATTGTATTGCAGGAGAAAGTGGCAAGGGCAAAAGTACATTGGCTAAGTTACTTTTGGGATTGTACGAACCGAATAATGGCGAAATTTATTTCCTTGACAAACAAAATCGCAAGCATAAAATAAGTCGAAACTATGTTTCGTATATTCCCCAAGATTGTAAACTTTTTGCGAAAACAATTTATGAAAATATTGCTGACGGAAAAGCAAATGCAAGTAAAGAAGAAATTCAAGTAGCTGCAAAAAAATCAATGGCACATAATTTTATTGAGGAACGAGATGAAAAATATGATTCGTTTGTTGATAATTCAAGTGATGTTATTTCATACGGACAAAAGCAACGAATTGCAATTGCTCGGGCAGTTTTAAAAGACGCAAAACTTATTGTCTTTGATGAACCGTCCTCTGCCCTTGACAAAGAAAATGAAGCAGAAATAATTTCACTTTTACATGAGCTTTCAAAAGACAAAATTGTTGTAGTGATTTCGCATAGCCAAAACATTATTGAAACAGCCGAAAATCAACTGTTTTTGTAGAAAAGTATTTCGGATGACAGGCTTATTATTCTCGCCACGGATGTCGGGCTAGTGAATTGTGCTTTAACATTCGAGAGCGGTCATCTTGAAAAAATATCCGTGTTTTTTAAGATGGACAAGTTTTGAATTTTTATTTGTAATGCACGGAAAATTCAAAACTCGCATATTTGCAAGAAGCCAGTCTAAACCTAATGGTTTTTCTAGACTAAAATTTTAGAGATGTCTACTTGCTTTAATTTTGTTTTTTTGTTAAAATGTTCTGTAAAATGTCTTTGGGGAGCCATTTATGGGTTATAGTATTATTGCACTTATTGTTAGTATTGTTTTTACAATTGCACTTAGGCAATTTGACAAAAAGCAAGGAACGCTTGAAAAAACTAAACGATATGTGGAAAAACTTCATGCAGAATTTGAAGAGCATTATATAAAGCGGAGCAAAGAGCTTAGAAATGTAAGTGATGATTTGCGAAGTCAAACATCTCAGTCCATCGCTACTGTAAAGAGGCTTGAAGAACTTCAGCAAAACTATCAGGTTTCGTGTGAGGATATAGCTACAAAGCACGGTGTTATTGTTGAGCTTTCTGAAGGTATGAAAGGTGCAAACGCTAAGTTTCAACAAATTATAGATATGTCAAACTTACTTGAAGTAAATATGAAACAAATCAAAGATGAGTCTAAATTCGTTGATGCTGTTTCTACAAATTTAAAAAAGTCTCAAAATGACCTTGACGCTATTCAGCGACGAATTGTAAATATGCAAAGTGATTTTCAAGAGGAAAATACTCGCGTTCTTGAGCAGTACAAACAAAGTATTTTGCAAAGTATTTCAAGTCAGCTGGAAAAGATAAATTCGAATTTGGCTACAGCACAAAAAGATGCGGATGCAGTATTAGATGTAGCACGAATCAAGCTAAATGATATTTATCAAAAAGCTTTGGAAGAAGCTACCAAGCGAGCTAACGAATTAGAAAGCGAAGCTTTTGAAACCTTGAAAAAAGATTCGGCTGGGCGAGTTGCAGCTTATCGCCGAGAGCTTAATGATAATATAAATGCAACACGAGAGCTTTCCGAAAGATTTAAAAGTGCTTGGCAGGATGAGGCTTCGGGAATGGTTGCAAAAATGCAAGCTGATTTTAGCGATACCGAAATTAAGCTTGATGATAAGCTTGATAGAATTGGTAAAAAGTTAAACGAGCTTGAGTCCGAAGTTTTGGAAAAATCTAAAACATTAAATGAAACCTTTGCCCAAAGTGAAAATAGCTTTAATATAAAAGTTAATGAAACAGTTTCAAATCTCAATGATAAAATTGAACAATTGGGTATTTATTCGGAATCAAGACTTGCAAATATAAAAGAACAAACGGATTATCGCTTTAAAAAGTTTGAAGCAACAGTAAACGAATTCCAAACTGCTGAAGCAAACTTAAAAGCTCTTTTGTCAAGTGTCAAACAAAATATTCTATCAACTTTCGAAAGCTACAAGTATGAAAACGATAAAAACCTTGTCGCCTTTTCTGAAAACTTTAAAAGCCATACAGAAAATCTTAACCAACAAGTTATTGAAATAGAAAATCGCATTGAAGAGTTAAAAGAAAATTCTTATGAAACTGTTTTTGAAAAAATAAAGGTTTTTGAAGAAGAGTTTTTTTCTGACATAACTAATAAAAAGACCGAAATGGAAACAACTATCGAAACAGTAAAACGAGATGTTTTAGGTAAGCTTGAAGCCTTAACTGCCGACCACGAATTAACACGTAAAGAGCTTGAAGAAAAATACACAGAAAATTTAAAAGCCCGATTAGTGGAACTTGCAAGCAAGCATAAAGAACGACTTATAAGCTTTGATCAACAAATTGTAAAATTATCTGACAATTTAACAAGCCGAATTTCAGCTCAAGATTTAAATATTGAGCGGGTGCAAGACGACCTAAAAGCTAATATCGCTACGGCAAAAGAAAACGCAAAAGCCGAGATTAAACAGGAACTTGAAAATTATATGGCTGAATTGCAAGATAGCCTTGTTGCAGGTAGGTACAAAATAGACGAAGTTTCAAACAGCATTACTGAACAGATTGCTGAATTTGAACAAAACTATGATGCAAAGATGGAAACTGCGAATAATAATTTCCAGTCATGGAAAACTACCCTTGACAAACAATTTGACTCTGCTCGCACACTTTTTAACGATAAAATTTCTAGTTTTGGACAGTTGGCAGAATCTGCGATTATAGACTTGCAAAAAAAGCACGAAACAGATGTGGAAACTTTTAAAGAAAGTAATACAGCATCTTTTGCAAAACTAAAAGCCGATGTAAGATCTGCTACCGAAAATCTTGAAAGCTACAAACAGGAATTACTACAACATTCTATGGAAGTTCAAACGACACTTGAAGAAAAGTTAAGAACACTGTCGATGAACTTTGATTCCACTCTTGAAGAAAAGCTCAATGATGCTACACATAAAGTAGACTTAATTGCTGACAGTATTAACGATGTTAAAGCTCAAGTTGAAAAAAGTCGGGCGGAATCTTTTTCTATTATTCAAAGTGAAAGCAATCGTTTAACAAGCTCCATGCAAGAATTAAACGAAAAGCAAAATGAGTACTTAAAAACAACTAACCTTTTTGAACGCACAGATGAATTAAAAGCCCAGCTTGAAGATAATATAAAAACTTTGCAAGCCGAGTTATCAAAGCTAAGCGTATACAATACTGAAATTGATGAGGTTAACTTAAAACACGAAAAGTTTTCTCATCAAAACAAAGAAACCCTCAACAAAATTGAAAAGTTTATGGAAGAAAAGTCAAAGATTGACTTGCTTCAACACGAATTTACAAAACTTTCAGGTCTTTCCGAATCCATTGAGCGCAAGCAAATCGAGCTTGAAGCTTCAAACGATGTTATGCAAAAGTACCAAGTTCAAATTCGCAAGCTAGATGATAGCTTTTCTGAAATGAACTTAAAATATCAAAGTCTTGAGTCAAAAGAAGAAGTGCTAAACCAAACTATCAGCGATATTGACAAGGCGTTTTCCAATCTCAACACAATTGATAGTCGGTACAGAGAATCAAAGCAAAGCGTAGAAAAACTTTCGCCTGAAATTACAAAGTTGCAAAACGAAATGCAAAATCTAATTAAAGATAGAGCCACAATAAATGAAACTATCGAAAAAATAAAAGTTCTGAGCGATATTCAAGCTGAAATTGAGTCTAAAATGCAGAGCTTGCAAAACTCGAAAGAATGGCTTGCTGGTATTGAAAGTCGTCTTAACAGCTTGGACGAAAGTGTTACTCAACGCATTAAACTTTTTGCAACTGTTTACAATACAGACGATAAACCACGACCACCAAACACGACACTCACGCCTGTTGATAGACAAAACATAATTCAGCTTCATCATATGGGTTGGACAAACGAGCAAATTGCCAATAGCCTAAAATGCACCTTGAGTGAAATTGAGTTGATTTTAGAATTTTCTGACGGCATTGAAGAAAAGGATTTACCCTAATTGTAAATTTCATTCAAAGAAACAACAAATCAAAAATAAAAAACAGTGCCTTGCTGGACCGCGAGGCATTGCTTTATTTTAACTTTTTAAAAGCCAAGCTTTTTCCTTTATTTTTTAATAAAAGAAAATATTAAAGAACTAAACTCATTTTATTTTTACAACTAAAACGCTTCTATCGTCATGGTTTGCAACGCCTTCTGTAAACTCGTCATAAGCTTTTTTCAAATCTTTTGCAATATCGTTTGCGGGCTTTTTTGCATTTGTTCCCACAATTTCGTAAATTCTTGGAAGAGTAAAACTGTCGCCACGTCTGTCTAAGGCTTCAATTGCTCCGTCAGTGTACAACATTAGAATGTCTTCTTTTTTCATTGTTGTTTCCGCAGTTTCGTATCGTGAATTTAAGTCTATACCTATGGCATCTGTGTTTTGGAAGACTCGTTCAAATTTTTGCTCAGTTGTTCTAAAAATGGAAATAGACATATTGCCGGCACCTGCATAATAAAGTTTTTTGTCTAAGGGGTTATACTGCACTAGTGCAAGTCCTGCAAAGTGATCAATACCAATTTTTTTTGTAACACCCTTATTTATCCAATCTAAAATCTTTTCTACAGATTGGTTGGTATTTGTTGTTAGATATAAAAGAGATCGTATCATAATCATAACTATTGAAGCTTGTATACTTTTACCTGCAACATCCAACATAACAAAAAAGATTTTATCGTTGGCTGTGCGAATTATGTCATAATAGTCGCTACAAATTCCACTAGCGGCTTGAAAATAAACCCCCGAATCAATTTCAGGAAAATTCGGAAACTTGATGGGTAGGAGAAGTTTTTGAATATTTGATGCAATTTCTTTTTCATTGGCAATTGTGTCTTTTTCTACTTCCTCTTCAAGGCTGTCAACAATGTGAATTGAAGTAGAACAATAACCTGCTAGGATTTCGCAAATTTCTAAGTCACTTTCAGTAAAAGCTGGTGAGCCGAAGGAACGGGATAATGATACCAAACCAATAACTTGTCCCATTCTAATCAAGGGCAAAAACAAGTAACTTCCAGCTTTTAAGAAAAATTCATCTCCATTGATAAAAATTCTCTCATCGGTTGTCGCATCTTTGACTAAAAGTGGCTGAGCCGTTCTAGCAATATCCGCAAAAATATTTCCCTTAAATTCAAACTGTGCATACTTTAAACTCGTTTCAACTCTGTTTCGTTGCGGAGGAACGTCAGCTGGCAGTTGATAGGGGGGCTGAAAAATACCTCGCAAAGACTTAGTTTTTAAGACCTCGTCAATACCATCAACTATTAAAAGTAAACCTCCGTCAGCAAAAGCTTCTGAGACCATTTTTTCCAAAACAAAGTCATAAATTTCCTGTTGTGTTACTCTTTTACGAATAGCATTTGCAGTTAAAAGCAAAAAATCGTTTCCTAAGGGTAACAAGTTTTTCGCTCTTAAATAAGTTTCGTCTGTTATATTATTCATTTCCGCTATTTTCAAAGCTTCAATCTCAAGTTCTTGAATACGAGATATTTCAGCTACTCTTTGCTTCATAAACTTTGCAAGCAAAATAATTCCCACAATAACACCAAATGTTGCAGGAACAAGCATTAAAAGAACAGCCCAGTCATTTTTTCGGAAAATACTTAAAACTCCAGAAAGCATTGCAAAAAACGCAATTACAACAAAAGTTCTCAAAAGCGTTTTTTCTGAATTTGTAAGAGTTTTATCTTTGAGAACCCTTAGCACCAAAAAAATAAGTACAGCCTGAAAAACAAAAAAGGCAATATACGAAAATAGCCTAATTAAAAAGACAAAATCCATATTTTAATTATATATTTAAACCAATAAAAAGTCAACTTGTTTTTTATTTTAAAATTTTAGCCTTTTGTTTTATATTGATATAGAAAACTTACCTCACTACAATCCAAATTAATAGATAAAACTGTCCAAGACAATGGGGTTGGACGGCGGGGTTTTAGGGGCAGAGCCCCTAGGAGAGGGGGTAGCGGAAGACACCACAAAAACATAAGTAATATTTTTTTGTGCTAGGATGTGGTGGCTGGAGCGAGGGGGAGACTTCCCCCCCCCCCTTGACATAATTTTAATTTTTTGGTATTTTTATTTTTATGATTACTTACAAAGAGCTTAGGGAAAAATATATTAGTTTTTTTAAGAGTAAGGGGCATGTGGAAATTTCGGGGAAATCTTTAATTCCTGAAAATGATCCGACTGTGCTTTTTACGACTGCGGGGATGCATCCGCTGGTACCATATCTTTTGGCGGGGGAACATCCTGAAGGTAGCCGATTGACTGACTATCAAAAATGTATTCGCACGGGGGATATTGATGAGGTGGGCGATGCAAGTCATTTGACTTTTTTTGAAATGCTTGGGAATTGGTCGATTGGAGATTATTTTAAAGACGAGTCAATTAAGTGGAGTTTTGAGTTTTTAACTTCGCCTGAATATTTAGGGATTCCTGTAGAGCGGCTTTCTGTTACGGTTTTTGAGGGCGATAAAACTGCACCGCGAGATCTGGAGTCGGCAGCCGTTTGGGAAAAAATGGGGATTCCGAAAGAACGAATTTATTTTTTGCCTAGGGAAGATAATTGGTGGGGACCTGCGGGTGAAACGGGACCTTGTGGACCTGATACTGAAATCTTTGTGGATACGGGAAAACAGGCTTGTGGAAAGGATTGTAAACCGGGTTGTCATTGCGGAAAATTTTTTGAAATTTGGAATAATGTTTTTATGCAATATGAAAAAAACAAAGATGGTAATTATGCTCCACTTGCAAAAAAATGTGTTGATACGGGAATGGGAGTCGAGAGAACGGTTGCTATGCTCAACGGGCTTGATTCGGTTTACAAAATAGAAATTTTCCAAGAAATTTTAGCAAAAATTTCTAAGCTCTCTGGTGTAAAATATGGGGCGGATGAAAAAACTGATATTTCAATGCGAATTATTGCTGACCATTTGCGTGCAAGCTCTTTTATTTTAGCAGACCCTAAAGCAGTTTCGCCATCGAATTTAGGTGCGGGATATGTTTTGCGGCGTTTGATACGCAGGGCAATTCGCCATATGCGAAAGTTGAATATTGATGATACTAGCTTGCCTGAAATAGTTGAAATTATTATTGAGCAAAATCGAGAACTTTATCCTGAACTTGTGGAAAAGCGGGAAAGTATTTTAGCAGAGCTTGTTGCAGAACAAGCCCGATTTTCTGAGGCTCTTAAAAAAGGCGAGCAAGAATACGAAAAGCTTTTAACTAACTTGCTAAAAAATCCAAATAAAATTATTCCCGGGCGAGTTGCTTTTCGCCTTTATGATACTTATGGATTTCCTTATGAGCTTACTGAGGAGCTTGCAGCAGAGTCAGGACTTACTGTGGACAAAGATGGCTTTAACAAAGCTTTTAAAAAGCACCAAGAGCTTTCCCGAGCTGGCAGCAATCAAGTTTTTAAAGGTGGGCTTGCAGACCATAGCGAACTGACAACTGCTTATCACACAGCAACACATCTTTTACATAAAGCCCTTCAAATTGTTTTGGGCGATCATGTGGAACAGCGAGGTTCGAATATTACGGCGGAGCGTTTGCGTTTTGACTTTGCACATCCGCAACCGATGAACGATGATGAAAAAAAACGGGTTGAGCAAATCGTAAACGAACAGATAAAAGCCGACCTTCCCGTGACGATGACGACAATGCCCATTGAGGAAGCAAAAAAACTCGGAGCGATGGCTTTGTTTGGCGAAAAATATGAAAATATCGTAAAGGTTTATAAAATCGGAGACTTTTCGATGGAGCTTTGTGGCGGTCCTCATGTTGAGCGAACAGGAAACTTGGGGCATTTCAAAATTGTAAAAGAACAGTCCTCTTCTGCAGGTGTTCGTAGGATTCGAGCAATTTTAGAAAGATAAGCTTGGGTTGAGCTATTTTTTAACCTTTGTAAGACTTGTCCGTGCCATGCGAAAAACGCACTCCCGCCACGGACGGCGAGCTAATACAAAACAATTGCGATGTTTTGCAACAAGCAAAGTATTCAAGGTTGCAAAACTCGTCCACCTTAAAAAAACACGGACGTTTTTTTAAGGTGAGCTTTGGATGGGCGATGGGTCTTAAACTAGCTATGAGCATTAACGCAAAGGTGGCAAAGTCGGGCGGGAATTTTTTGGAGAAAAAATTCTCGCCTAAGAAAAGTGGAGCCGTGCAATGAAACTCGCTTTAAAATCCATTTATCAAAAGAGCAGAACGCAGGAAAACACATCTTGCGTAAACTTCGGCTTTGTGAAAAATAGGAGCGAAGCACCCTTGTCCAAAACTTGCTTATTTCGATAAGCCCAATCACAATTGTACAAGCCCCGAAAAAATCCACACTTCTGTTTTGTACTTTGCTTGCTTATAATTTTTAGTGGCAAGTCTTAAAGCCTCTTCTAAGCTTTTAAGTTCTGCACCCGAAAAATTTTCCTGCAAATATTTTCCATATTCGCTTTCTTCAGAAAACCAATTTTCAATTTCATTTTCGTAAATTATTCGCTTTTCCAAAAACTCCATTGTTTCAATTTTTAACGAAAAAGAAAATTTTTCTGCGAGTGTTAAAATAGCTTTTTTATCAAAGGGAAACTTTTTTGTAAAAAACTTATCTTCTACTGACAAAAATTTTTCTATTATAGTTTCATTAAGTTTTGTACTTGCATTTTTCAAATTAGCATATCGCAAAAATTCTGCCAAACGCAAACCTTTTTGCAAATTTTGTATAGCAAAAATTATTCTACCATTTTCTACAAGATATTTTTTACAATAAGAAAAAAATACATTCAAAGTTTTTTCCTCAGCATAAGTCAAATACGAAATACACAAGTCAAATTCATAATCCGAAAAGTTTTCATTTTTTTCCACTTGCAAAAAAGGTTTGTGAAAGTCGTCCAAGCTTTCAGCGTATTTTTCCAAAATTGTTTTTGCTTTTTCTGTTTTGCATAAAGCACAAGTTACAGCATTTTTTGCAATTCTATTTATTTCCCAAAGCAATAAATTATTATCCGCTCTATAAACCAAAGTACGAGTTTCGTCATTAAGATTTGCAAAACTAATAAGCTTTTCTTTTATCAGTTGCAAAATCTCTTTTCGATTTGATTCAGTGTTATTGAAAAAAAAGTTATAGCTTGTGTCTTTATTTTTGTCAAAGTTTTTTTTCTTTTCAAAGTCTGTACTGCTTTCTAAAAGCTCTGCTAATTGTGCTTCTCGTTTTCCAAGAACATCATTCGCAATTTCTTTTTCATAGCCGACCGAGCTCGGTTTGTAAAAAACTTTTCCAACCAAACTGTCGGGTAAATATTGTTGCGCAACCCAATGGTCTCGATACTGATGAGGATAAAGATAACCTTTTCCATCACCTAAACTTTTGTCCCTGTTTGCATCACGCAAATGTTGAGGCACTTCAGAAGTTTCACTTCGCACAGTTGCCACTGCATCAAAAAATCCCAAAGCACTGTTTGATTTGGGCGAGGTCGCAAGATAAATTGTTGCGTGTGCCAAATGATATTGTCCTTCAGGCAAACCCACAGCATCAAAAGCTTGCAAACAAGAATTTACAACAGAAATAGCATTTGGGTTTGCCATACCCACATCCTCACAAGCTGAAATTAAAAGACGACGAAAAATAAAATGCGGAGCCTCGCCTGCCACTATCATTCTTGCCAACCAATAAAGAGAGGCATCAACATCGCTACCTCGAATCGATTTTATAAAAGCACTAATTACATCATAATGATAATCGCCATCTGCATCATAAAGAACAATCTTGTGTTGAATACTTTCTTCACAAGCTTCTTTAGAAATGAAAATGCTTTTTCCCTCAGGTGGTGCCCAAGTTTCCTCACTTGTTTCCACTGCAAGTTCAATTGCATTTAACAAACTTCGTGCATCACCCGCTGCCGTTTTTACCAAATGTTCAAGTGCCCCCTCTTCAAAGCTCACCTTCCATTTGCCATAACCGTTTTCTACATCAGTCAAAGCTTGCTGGGCGACTCGCATTAAATCTGCCTCAGTTAAAAGCTCAAGCTTAAAAACTCGACTACGACTTACTAAAGCCTTGTTCACTTCAAAAAAAGGATTTTCCGTAGTCGCCCCGATAAAAATTACCGTGCCGTTTTCCACCCAAGGTAAAAGAGCATCCTGTTGAGATTTATTCCAACGATGCACTTCGTCCACAAATAAAATCGTTTTTCTATTGTAAAGCTTTTTATTATCTTCCGCAATTTTTATCGCATCACGAATTTGTTGAATCCCCGCCAGCACTGCATTCAAACTTTGAAAATTACTCTTTGTATGATTTGCAATAATCTTCGCAAGCGTCGTCTTACCCGTTCCCGGCGGTCCGTACAGAATAAGCGAAGAAAGCCTATCCGACTTTATTGCCCGTCTTAAAAGTCGCCCCTTCCCGATAATTTTTTCCTGCCCCACAAACTCATCAAGACTTTTTGGTCGCATCCTATCCGCCAAAGGAGCATCATTTATTGTTTCACTTTCAAACAAAGTATTCAAAAATTTCCTCCGCTTAATTGTAAACCAAAACAAAAATTTTACAAGCCGATAAACTTTCTCTTTTTTTGGGCGTTCCCCTCGCTAACGCTCGGGTCGGGCTATTCGGGGCTGTCGGTACGAACGCACTAAAATATCGTGCGTTCGTGTACAAAATTTTGTGTTTTGAAAAACACAAAATTTTCCCCTACTATCCCTAACGCTCACTTTAGAAAAACATCCTTGTTTTTCTAAAGTGGACGAGTTTTTTTGTTTACAAAAAACTCGCTAGATGCTTTATACTAGCTCGCCGTCCGTGGCGGGAAGATTTTCGCAAGGCACGGTATGTCTTATAAAAGTTAAAAGATAAATACTAGTCTTTTATGCCGTAACGCTTTTTAAAGCGGTCAATTCGTCCAGCTGTGTCAACAAGCTTTTGCTTGCCTGTAAAAAATGGATGGCAAGCTGAGCAAATTTCAACATGAATATCCTTTACAGTTGAGCGAGTTTCAATTACATTGCCGCAGGCACAGGTGATTTTTGTTAATTCATAACCTTCATCTTTATTTTTTTTATTTTTTTTCATATCTTTCTCCAAAGTTTAATTCTAGCATTATAATATATTTTACAAAAAAAATCAATACCCTCGGTTCATAGAACTTAAAAATACTTGATTGTTTTTTGTTTTTAGCATATTTTTAATTAAAAATTCAATAATTTCGGCATCGTCTAGGGGATTTATAAACTTGCGTAAAACCCACATTCGCTGAAGTTCTTCCTCAGTGAGCAAAAGCTCCTCTTTTCGAGTACCCGATTTTTTAATATTGATGGCAGGATAAAGACGGCGGTCGGAAAGTTTTCTATCTAAAATCACTTCCATATTCCCAGTACCCTTAAACTCTTCAAAAATAACTTCATCCATCTTGCTTCCCGTTTCTATTAAAGCCGTGGCAATTATCGTTAAGCTCCCGCCTTCCTCAATATTTCTAGCAGCACCAAAAAAACGCTTTGGTTTATGCAAGGCGTTTGAGTCTACACCTCCCGACAAAACCTTTCCAGAAGTAGGTTGGGTTTGGTTATAAGCTCGAGCAAGACGGGTTATAGAGTCAAGCAAAATCACAACATCCCGCTTATGCTCCACAAGTCGCTTTGCTTTTTCGATAACCATTTCTGCCACCTGCACGTGTCGCGTTGCTTGTTCATCAAAGGTGGAAGAAATAACTTCAGCTTGTACCGTTCGTTCCATATCCGTAACTTCCTCAGGTCGTTCATCAATTAAAAGAACAATCATATAAACTTCAGGATGATTTGCCGTAATTGCATTTGCAATTTTTTGGAGCATTATTGTTTTACCCGTTCTAGGTGGCGCTACTATCAAACCTCGTTGCCCCTTACCTATCGGACAGAAAAGATTTAACATTCGAGTAGAAATTTCGTCTGTAATAGTTTCTAAGTCAAGCTTTTCTTTTGGGTACAAGGGAGTTAGGTTATCAAAGGATATTCTAACTTGTGCGTGCCTTGGATCTTCAAAGTTTACTGTATCCACACGCAAAAGAGCAAAAAATTTTTCACTACCCTTTGGCGAACGAATTTGACCACAAACCGTATCTCCCGTTTTTAAATTAAAAAGCCGAATCTGGCTAGGAGAAACATAAATGTCATTACTTCCCGGTAAATAATTGTTTTGAGGCGAACGCAAAAAGCCAAAACCATCGGGCAAGATTTCTATTGTTCCTAAAGCAAAAACTAAGCCACCTTGACTTGCGTGTGCTTTTAAAATATACAAGATTACATCTTGCTTTTTCATTAACAAAAGCTCTTCATTATCTATGCCGTAGCTTGTAGCAAGCTCCCGCAAATTATTCATTCGCATTTTTGTCAACTCGTTTATGTGCAATTCTTTACCACTCATAGGCAGATTTTCACTATTTAAATCTAGGTCCATTTGAGTTTGATCTTCTTCTGTATTGACTTTTTTAATACGAGGTCTAGGTGTTACACTTTTAGTTCTTGTAGCCCTTGCCCTAGTTGACTTTTTCTGCTCATTTTTATTGGCGGCACGCTCCGACTTAGTTTCTTTTGCTACTCGAGGCTTTTTTACAACTACCTTTCTCTTTGGTTTTTCAGGTTTGCTTTCTATATCATCAGAAAGTTCAACCTCTAAATTTTCGGTATCAAACCCCAAATTATTTTCTTTATCCATATAATTCTCCATATATGATAGTTTTCTAAATTTTTTCTAAAACTTTTATAATCTTTTGTACAGCTTTTTTTACAGTTTTTTGTCGAACTTCGTTTCGATTTCCTGTAAAATTAGCTGTTTCACTTTCAGCATAAATTATACCATCCCGTAAAAAACAAGAGCTTGCAATACAAACTGTTCCAACAGGAGTTTTTTTTGTTCCACCTGTGGGACCGGCAATACCAGTTACCGCTATCGAAATGAGTTTTTCGCTTTTTATCATTTCTTGAGCCTTAATTAAGGCAGCAGTTGCCATAGCCCTTGCAAGCTCCTCACTGACAATTCCATAGCGTTCTATTAGAGCTTCACTCACTGAAAGTATAGTTGTTTTGGCTTTAGCTGTGTACACCACAAACCCTGCCAACAAAACTTGTGAAGCTCCCGGTATTTCGGCAAAACTACTCGTAATTAAACCTGCAGTCAAAGATTCTGCCGTTACAAGGTTAAAGCCTTTTTCGTTAGCTAGGCTTAAAGCTTTTTTTACATATTCCATTGTTGTCTGCTTTTACTTTTTATTTCTACCTACCTGCGTTTTAATATCGTTAGCTGTCATAGAAAAAAAGTCGCTATCCACAGAAACATTGTCCCGAATCATTTTTACATTTCCTTCAAAATCCACTACATCAGCTATTTTTAGCTTTGATGCAGTAATGTTTCCGGACATTTTGCTACCATTAGCAAGTTCTACACTGTCAAAGGCGGTCAGATCTCCCGACAAACCACCTTTTACAAGAACAGAATAAGCTCGTACAAAATCGGTTTCACAATTCGCACCTTTTTCTATAATTAAGTCCCCTTGCCCATCAATAGAGCCTGAAAACTTACCCTCAATTTTTAAGCTATCTGAAAATTTCAAATGCCCTGAAAAAACAGTTTCAGTTCCTAAAACAGTTAAGTTTTTATCTCGTTTGTTTTTTGCCACTTTCTATTCCTTTATTTTTATTTTAATAATTGCCAAAACAAGCAAAAATCCTCCAATTAAAACAAAAGCCCAACCTAAAATGTCACCCAGCTTTGTGTATAAGGTTTGAGACTTTTGTGGTACTTCACAATCCACCACCAAAAAGCCCTTTTCAAATGACGGGAGTTTTGCTACTATTTTACCGTTTTCGTTAATATAGCAAGTCAGTCCGTTAGCTGTCGAGCGTAAAACCGGTAAACCCGTCTCCACAGCTCTAAAAACACTAGTACTTAAATGTTGCAAATGACAAGCTAAACTATTCGCCCACGCATCATTTGAAATATTTATCAAACACTGGCTTCCACTTTTTGCAAAGTCCCTTGCAATATACCCAAAATTATCTTCAAAACAAATAGGTACGGAAAACTTCAAGCCCTCTACATCAAAAACAGTCGGCTTTTTTCCATTTTCATAAATATGCGTATCAGCCTTTAACAAAAGTTTATAAAGCTTTGGAAATGACTTTTTAAAAGGAAAGCCTTCCGTTAAAGGTACGAGTTTTTGCTTGTAATAAATTTCAGGTTCTGGCGGACGCACATTTTTTTGAGGGACAAAAAGCAATGCTGCATTATAATCCACCCTACCCTTTTCCAAGTCATCGCTAGTACCAGCAAGCGATTGGTCGAAAAGAGCCTCGTCATTTCCCACGATAAAAGGCACAGTTTGCTCATCTAAAAAATTCAAAAGCCTGTCCACAAGTGCAAAAAACCTTTCATCCAAACGAAAACGATAATGCCATTTTATACGAGGTATAAAAGCGGTTTCGGGCCAAACAACAAGTGATATATTTTTATCCGAAGCCAACGCCTTCGTTGAAAGTTCGATTAACTCATCTAAATCCCTGCCATAATTTTCAAGCCCACTCTTCCAAGGATCAGAGTTAGGTTGTATTAAAGCAACTTTATAAACTTGATTTGCTTGTTTAACTTTTATAAGAGGGAGCAAAAGGCTTAAAACTAAAAAAGCAAAATACGAAATAATAAAAAGCTTTTTCGAAAAACAAAATTCAAAAAAGTTTTTAATACAAGTTTTTACACTATACGCTTCAGTTTTTATTTTTTTTTCTTCTAATATTTTAACAAAAAAGCTTGCAAAAAAGCTCGCAGGGAAAATAAGCAAGGCTGAAACCGCCCAAACTCCAAACAATGAAGCTATTTGTAAAAGCGGTAAAAACTTCCACTGACTATAACCAAGCACTCCATACGAAAAACCAAAAAACCCACTAGTTTTAATAAACTCATAAGCAAGATATAAAAGAGCTTGCACTAAATAAGCTTTTTCATTATATGCTTTTTTGACAAGTACCAAAAGCGGTGTTAAAATTGCAAAAAAACAAAAATATAAAAAACCTATTGCTAAAAAAGCGGGCAAACTAAAATCTAAAAGCCAAAACACTAAAAACATATGGGCTACTGCACCATAAACTCCGCCCCAAAGGATAGAGGTTTTTATCGAAACCCTAGAAACCAACACAAAATAAGGTATTAAAGCAAAAAAGGCTAAAAAACCAAGTCCTTCAGGAAAAAGCTCATTTGGTTGGCAGATTGCAAACAAAAAAGCTCCAAGTAATAAAAGACTTAGATTTAACAAAAAGCTTCTAAACTTCATTTGCTTCGCCTCTCACAAGTTTTTTCAAGCTTTGGATTATTTGCATCATTAGATAAATTAACTAAATGAGGCTTTAGTTTTTTGCTTGGAGTAAAAACAACAGCAAAGCTCTCTTTTAGGTCCATAACCTTATTTTCCTGCAAGTTAAATCTTTTGCGTCCCCCACCACCTCGTTTTTCGGTTTTAAAAACTCCAAACCCCCGTATTTCAACCCTTTTACCCGCATTTAGACTTTCAGTCAAGCTATCAAGAAAAGAGTTTACAATTGTCCGGACGTCCTTTAATTGCATTGAGTTTTTTTTGTAAACCATTGTAATGAGAGTATTTTTAGTAATTTTTTTCTTTTCCATTTTTTTGTTAAGTATAACCGATTGGGAAAATTTTAGATTTGACGCAATAACACAAATTGAAGTTTTTAAAGCATATTAAAAACTTCAATTACTTCTACTTCACACAAACTTATTAAATACTATTCACTTTTTTTGTTAAATGAATGGTTGTAAAACTTGTGCATTTTTGACTTTTTTCGAGCAGCCACATTTCGTGAAATAATTCCTTTTCGGGCAGCCGAATCAAGCTTGCTTGAAAACTCACGCAAGGTTTCTTCCGCCTTTGCAGATTCCCCAGCATGAACAAAAGCTACGCATTTTTTTTCACAGGTGCGTACGCTACTTTTTACAGCCTTGTTTTTAAGGCGGCGTGCTTCACTTTGTTTCTGTCGTTTTACTACAGAATGACTATTCATAAATTCCTCCACATTCTAACTGAGTAAAATTATCAATAAGCAAATCATAACATTTGCATTTTTTTAGAAATTTCAATTCTTAATTTTTGTGCATCGCTTGCAGTATATCCTAAATCTGTCGCCTTATCTAAATCACTCAGAGCATCAACATAATTCTCTTCGTGAAAATGTGATAAAGCACGCCTAAAACTGGCATGTGCTTGATAAGGATTTATTTCAAGCGACTTGGAAAAATACTCTATCGCTTCAGCATGTCTACCCAAAAGCGTTAAAGCAATTCCAACATAATACAAGGAGCGAAAATTACCATCATCGTAACCCACACTCCGTTTAAAATCCTTTAGGCTTTTTTCATACTTACCTTGTCCAAAATAAGCCATTCCACGATGCTTAAATATAACTGACAGTATAACATTATTATCAACTCTGTCAATTATTTTCGTATAAATTTTTTCTGCCTTTTCAAAATCCCCTGAATTATGAGCTGAAATTGCTTTTAAAACCAAATCGTCAATACTTTCAGGTTCATATATTGAGTTAGTTTCTTCTTCCGCTGGATTTTTCGCATTTGCTCCATCCTCTTCAAAAAAAGTAGTACTAAACTCATCAGCCAAGGAATAAAAAGTCGCTCGGCGTTTTTCTACTTCTAAGTTTAGCTTATTTTGATAATCTCTAATTTCTTGAAAAATTATATCAGCTAAACTTAAACTAGCATTTATCGCAGCCATTTTTCGCTTTAGAGGCAAATCAAAAGGCGAAAACTCTGCTTTATAAACTAATTCATGCTCAACTTCAGCCCAAGCATCTTGCAAAATCGTCCTAATTTGGACTTCAAAAACCAAGCCTTTAGGCAAGTTAAGACCTTTTTTTAAGCTTTCAGGTATCCCCAAAAGCATATGCACAGACACATAACCGAACTCCAAAACATTTCGGTTAGAACCCTTCCGCTCAATTTCAACAACTTCAAACTTTTCTTCAAGAATTCGTTCTACAACAGAAAGATCGTCCAAAAAAGAACAAATAATTCTAATTGCTACGATATCTGTAATAGAAGTCGGCAAATCTTCACAAGCTTCTTTTGGCGGATACTTTAAAAGTTTTCTGTAATAGCTATCAAAACTCTTCACTCTTGCCCTATATGAGGGCGGTGATTTAAGTTTTATATTTTTTTCCAAATGCACCAAAAGCCCAGAAAGAAGTTTCTCAAAGCTAGGTGCGTACTCTTGGTATTTCTTTTTTAGCAACGCCTTTTTCGGCGTAAACTTAGACTTAGAAACCACTTTAAAAAACTCTTATAACAGGGAAGCCGTCCCCCCTACGAGGAACGACTTCAGTTTTAATTATTTGTGGTTACCTTAGTTAGCGTCGCCAGTATCGTCAGCTGCACCAGAAGATGGTTTAAAACCGTCCTCTGTAGCTAGCTTTTCATTTTCGATAAAATTAAGTACTTGCCTTTGACCAAAGCGTTTTACTTCAAGACGCCTTGCTTCTTCAGTTCTCTGTGCTTGGATACCCCAAATGTCTTCGTGAGCAAAGTCTCGAACGGTTTCCAAAACAGCCTTATCATAAATAATTTTTACATCTTTGAAGTAACCTACAAAAGGACCTCCATCGTGGGCTGCATCTCGAGTGATTAAAAAACCTTTAAATGCAACAGATGGCAAGGAAACTGGATACACTGGGTACAATCTGATTTCTCTTGCTCTAACATCTGTAATATATGATGGATTATTCCAAACAAGTTCTCTCCAACCATCAAACAAAAGATAACCCATAAAATAGCGATTAACTTCATTGTTTTGGTTGCGAAGCAATACATATAAACCATGTGGGAAGTTCATTCCATAGGTATTTACAGCTATTGACTTAATAACACCTGTATTTCGTACAACACCGTAGCCTTCTTCAAAGCGAACCTTACCACTCGCCTTATCCTCTTCTGTAGGTTCTTGAAGATTTCCCTCCTCGTCAACCTGTGCCATTGGCTCATAAATTGGGATTTCAAAAGAAGGTTCTATGATAGCATTTGCGTTGTTTGCCCAAGCAGGGAACTCAACACGAACACCCATAAGCTTTTGTCCCGCAAAGTTTTTTGCTTCACCTGCAACTTCAGCTTCTTTAACTTGGGAAACAGCAACACTAATCGGGTTCTGTGATGAAGAGTTTAATGCAACTTCCCATTGAGCTATAGCCAAAGAAGTCTTCATCAAAGCCTTCTGCTCATCTGTGTAAGAAGCACCTGCCGTTTGTCCGTAGTCCATAACGGTTCTGCGATTTTGTGTCAAAATACCGTTCTGCTCAATAATGTCGGCATTTAGATTTTGGAAGTCAATAATAGTTGCTTCCTCAGCCACAACAACACTTGTTAACAAAAGTGCTGTCATCAAAAAAACTAACAATCGTTTCATTTTTAAAACTCCTTTTCGCTTTAAAATTACCCTGTTATACTTACATTATAGGATAAGATTGCATTTTTGTCAAGCCTAAAATTTAAAAAAATACGATTTTTATAACTTTTTTTTTGATTTTTTAATAAATTTGCTAAAATTTGGTGTAAAAAAAACTTTTTTTACTATTATTAAAGTATGAAAGATATGAAAGATTTTTATAATTTTTTTACAGTGATGGATGACGACAATCCAAAGCTTTTTTTTGAAAGCGATAGTCCCTTTAACAATTTGGAAGAGCCTTCAGACGAGGTTTCGCTTTGTGCTAAAAATATCTTTGGCATAAAATCCCTATTCCCATGGCAGAGACTTGCAATAGCAAATATTTTAGATGGAGTAAAAGAAATCAAAGCACTCGAAACTGATGCCGAAAACTCCATTCCCAAAGACGCAAACGAATACAAAAGCGGTTTTGTCTTTGAAGAGGACTCTAACTTACGAGCTAAGCAAATTATTCTTTTGCCTACAGGAGCGGGAAAGTCTCTTTGTTTTCAAGTGCCAGCAATCCTGCTCCCCCGCCCTACCCTAATCGTTTATCCACTTTTGGCACTAATGTCAGACCAAGTTAGGCGTTTAAAAGAAGTGGGTTTAGAGCCTGTTTTTTTACGCGGGGAACAAACCGAAAAAGAACGCAATGAGGCTTTGTACAGGTTGGAAAATTTCCAAGAAACTGGAGTTAAACTTATTATCGCAAATCCTGAAATTTTGCAAAGTGAAAAAATTTTACAACTTTTAGAAAAAATGGAAATATCCCACTTTGCTATTGATGAAGCTCATTGCGTTAGCGAATGGGGAGACAGCTTTCGACCTTCGTATTTAAAGCTAAAAAATGTTATCGAGCGAATAAGCCCCAAGGCGGTAACCGCTTTTACGGCAACTGCCAGCCCGTCTGTTTTATCCCGCATTAGCGAAATTCTTTTTGACGGGCAAGCCCACATCGTGCGGGGAGAAACTGACCGTAAAAACTTGCATTATTTTGTAAAACCCTGCAGAGTTAAAAAGCCTGCACTTTTGGAACTTATAAAAATATGCGAAAAACCCCTAGTGATTTTTGCTTCAAGTAGAGATGGCACCGAAGAAATTGCAGCCTTTTTACGCTATACTTTCCAAAATAACGAAATCAAGTTTTATCACGCAGGTTTGGAGCGAGCTGAAAAAGACGCTTGCGAAACTTGGTTTAATGGAGCAGAACAAGGCATCCTCGTTGCAACCTGTGCTTGGGGGATGGGCGTCGATAAAAAAAACATTCGAACGGTAATTCACTATGACGCACCTACAACTCTTGAAGCATATGTACAAGAGGCAGGGCGTGGCGGGAGGGACGGCTTAATTTCAAAAGCTTTTTTACTTTGGTCAAAGGATGATCTTACTCGTCTTGAAAAAGTTCCCGCAAGTTCTTTAGCACGAGCAAAACAGGTAATTGAATATGCAACTACAAAAACATGCAGACGGAAGGTTTTACTAAAAAGTTTAGGCGATCTTAACGCAAGTAGCAAATATACTGAAATGCAAGAAGTATACTGCTCAGGTTGCGATATTTGTCAAAAGACTGCCATCTACGAAGCCCAAGACGAAAAAAAACTATTATGCTTTTTGGAAAAACACAAAAACATATTTACATCTTACGAGCTAGCAAACTACATAATTTCTATCAACACGAACTGGCAAGCAAACGATATAAAAGAGTTAATTAGACTTCTAAAAAAAGAAAATAAAATCATTGAAAACAAAAACATCTTTTGGAAAAAAAGATTAACACTCAGCTAATTTTTGGGATTTAACAATGTAAGACTTGTCCTTATTTTTCGAAAACCGCCACTCTCGCCAAGGACGGCGAGCAAGTATTTTGCTTTTGCGAGTTTTGAATTTTCTATGCATTATAAAGAGAAAATTCAAAACTTGACCATCTTAAAAAATACGGACATTTTTAAAGGTAAGCTTTAGATGGGCAAGGAGTCTTAACCTAACGATGAGTTTTAACGCTAATCTGGCAAAGTCGGGCGGGCAATTTTTTTGCCAAAAAATCACCCCGAAACAAGCCCCACCAACGCACCACCGCAAAGCCCAAATAAGATATGAAAAAAAAAAAGAGAAATTTTTATAACCCACTGTTTGTTTTTATAAATATTTTTATTTTTTTTTTTAAAAATTTTTTGTCTTTTTTGCGTGGCGGTTTCTTTTGGTTTGTTTGGGGGTTTTTTTTTGTCCACAAAAATCCCCCCCCGACTTTGCCAGATTAGCGTT
>JARGFC010000094.1:0-27608 GCA_038397925.1 Treponemataceae bacterium | reverse complement strand
TGTGTAATTATCAACATCCTTTTCTAAAGTGTAACCTATTAACTCATTTAAGTCAATATAAAGATATTGAAGTATCGAGCCTTCTGATGTAGTAGGCAATTTTGCAGTTTTTGGAATTTTTTCCCCAAAAACTGTTAGACTGATTGCACATAGTGGTTCGTCGGGTTTTGGGTGTTTTTTTAGAAAGCGATGTCCAACGCTAAGCAAATACATTTGTATCCTATGCGAAAAATCAGTTTTCCAAAACTGCTGCATTTCGATGTTTACAACTAAACGATTGTCAGTTTTTACCAAAAGATCTAAATGGTAAGTTTCACCATTCGGCATTTCACAGGTCAATTCTGTGTTTAGAATATCCGCAGTTTTGATCGTGCCATAAGTGTCAGCCAAAAACGCATTGAGGAAACTAATTAAAGCTTTGTTTCCTTTTTCGCCTTTTGTAAACATTAGCTTAAAAACCCAATCAGTTTTTGGGTCAAGTAAATTATCTAAACTCATAATAAAACTCCTTTTTTTTTATAAGTTGTTCTATATATAATAATAATTAAAAAAGTTTGGATTTTTGTAAATATTTAGTAAATTTGTGAAGTTTACGCTCCAGCGAGGAGCGTAGCTCTGGCTTGCTTAAGCGGGAATTTTTTGGAGAAAAAATTCCCGCCCGACTTTGCCAGACTTGCGTTGTAGCTCATCGCGAAGTTACAAACCGCTCCCCCATCTAGAGTGAGCAGATAAGCGTTTTTCGCAAAGTAAGGATATTCTTACAAAGGTTAAAATCACAATTTACTAACCTAGCATCCGAGGGAAAAGAAAGCCATTGATTTTTTTTGGGCTTTTCAGTACAATGGGCATATGCGTTGGGATACTTTGTTCAGCGTTTTTGACTTTCAAGAAGTTTTAAACTCAAAATTTTATATTGATGATATTTTAGATTATTTTTATATAAAAAAAACTAAAGCTAATGTTGAAAAGGTTCAAAATTATTTAGTTAAAAAAAATATTGCTTTTGTTTTTGACAAGGATAAGTTTTTACGTACGCCATATTATGATTTTGGTGATGACCCTTGGATTTTAAAAAATGACTTTTTTCAAAATAAAACATTTGTTATAAAACCTTCAAAATTTGAAATCGAAAATAATATTTTAATTTTAGGGTCTCGTTTTAATTGGTCGTTCAATAACGAATTTGCCTACAATAGCGTTCTTTTATTTTATGAAAATTTCCCGCTTAAAGGTTCGTTTTTTTCTATGCCTTATTCTCAGGCGCAATATTATTTTTTTTTAGAAAGTGAAATAGAATACTTAAATGATATTTTAAACCAACATCCTGCCAACTTTGAAAATTTTTCAGCCTTAAACACAAACGCACAAGTAAATGTAAAATGTTTTTTAATGGATGATGTTTATCGCAATCTTAATTTTCAAGAAGGTGATAGGCTTATTATTAAAATTATGGAAAAGCATCCTTTTAAGTTTGAGCTTTTAGATAAAAAAGCAAACAAAATTTCAAAAGAAAAAGAAAAAACTTTACAAAAAACTTTTGACGAAAGTGTCGAAAAAATATGTTCGCGATTTGGTTCTGATTCCAATCCTTATAATGTTATTTCTGCTTTATTTTTTTGGGAAAATCAAAACTTGTTTTTAAATACTCAGCTTTCAATTGAAGAGATGATCAAAAACTCAAAAACAGTTTCTTGTATAGAATTTGGTTATGCGTCATTGCTTTGGGTAAACAATTTACCCGAACCATTTTTAGTTGGGTGGGCTATGGAAATTGATCGAGACGATACAAAATATGAAAAACTTTTTTACAGAATGCAAATACCTATTTCAGAATTAATTCTTGACTTAATTATAAATAAATTTTTGTATGATGATTTTGCAAATATAAACGCAAAGGAATCCAGCTTAAACGAAGTTTTAACAAAGACCTTTTTGAACAGAGAAGATTTAAGAGAAAGCGATATACAAAGTTTTTTAGAATTTGCTGAATTCAAAAGAGAGCAAATCGAAAAAGAGTTTAATCCTTTTACTGAAAAAAAAGATTTTATAAAAATGCGTAATGGTATTTTAAATTTGTATATGGCTATTGTTAAATTTGTTGGAAGTTTAGTTTCAGAAGATTTTTCGCCTTCTAGTTTTTTAAATCAACAAGGTATTCGTTTAAATCAACTTTTAAATAAGGTCGTGGCAATTACTGATTTTTTTTCAGTGCGTTTTCGATATTATAAGGAGTTTTCAGGTTTGCTTTCAAATGTTGAAAATATGGCTGAAGGTTTTTTAATGATTAAATCAAGCATTGAAGTACAAATAACTAATGTTAAAAATTAAAAATATTATTAGGAGATATTTATGAAAGACTTAAAAGCTATAGCAAAATCAATTCGTAGCTTGTCTATTGATGCTATTGAAAAAGCAAATTCAGGGCATCCCGGTTTACCCTTAGGTGCTGCAGAACTTGCAACTGTTTTATATGCAAAAATTTTGCAACATAATCCCAAACACCCTGACTGGTTAAACAGAGATAGATTTATTTTGTCGGCAGGGCATGGTTCAATGATGCTTTATTCGATTCTGCACATTGCAGGTTATGATGTTTCACTTGACGACATAAAAAATTTTCGTAAGCCCAATTCAAAATGTGCAGGGCATCCTGAATATGGGCACTGTCCCGGTGTAGAGGCAACCACTGGTCCACTTGGGCAAGGTGTGGCAATGGCTGTGGGTATGGCACTTTCTGAAAAAGCACTCAAAGCCCGATTTAATGAAAAAGGATTTAAAATTTTTGACCATTATATTTATGCCCTTGTTGGTGAGGGCTGTTTGATGGAAGGTGTTTCAAATGAAGCTTGTAGTTTTGCAGGGAATAATAAATTAAATAACTTAATTGTTTTTTATGACAAAAACCAAATTACAATTGACGGAAATATAAACATAACTTTTAGTGATGACATAAAAAAAAGATATGAAAGTTATGGTTGGAATGTTATCGAAACTACAATGTACGACTTTGAAAAAATAGAAGATGCAGTCAAAGAAGCAAAAAAACAAAAATGCCCAAGCTTAATTATTTTAGACTCGGTAATCGGCTGGGGGGCACCAAGTGTAGAAGGAAGTTCAAAGGCACACGGAGCTCCGCTTGGAAAAGAAGGTTGCATTGAAGCGAAAAAAAACTTAAACCTAGACCCCGAAAAATTTTTTTATGTAGAGCCTAAGGCTTATGATTATTTTGAAAAGCGTCAAGCAAAGTTTGACAAAACTTATAACGAGTGGACAAAACTTTTAGAAAAATATAAAAAAACTTTTCCTGAAAAATATCTTCAACTTAAAAATTTATTTGATGATGAATTACAAAAAGAAAAGCTTGATAAAACAGAGCTTCCAAAATATTCAGTGGGCGACATTCTTGCAACCCGAGTTGCTTCGGAAAAAACTCTAAACGCTTTTGCAAAAAATTTTCCGTCAATCATTGGAGGTTCGGCAGATCTTGAAGGTTCTAATAAAACAAAGCTTGAAGAAGAAAAATATTTTTCACCGACAAGTTACGAGGGGCGAAGTATTCATTTTGGAATTAGAGAATTTGCTATGGCAGCAATTTGTAATGGGATTTATTTACACAAACCCTTTCATCCTTTTTGTGCAACCTTTTTAGTTTTTTCAGATTATCTAAAACCCGCTCTTCGCCTTTCTGCTCTAATGGAACTTCCTGTAACCTATGTGTTTACTCACGACAGTATTTTTGTTGGAGAGGATGGACCTACACACCAACCTATAGAAATGTTGGCAATGCTCCGCTCCATTCCCAACACACTTGTCTTTCGTCCTTGTGATGCGGAAGAAACGAACGAAGCTTGGAAGTTCGCCTTAGAGAGCAAAAAAGCTCCTGTGTGTTTAATTTTGAGTCGGCAAAAATTGCCCGTGTTAAAAAAGCAGGACACAAACTGGAAAGAAAATTTTAAAAAGGGTGCCTATGTGGTGCATCAGCCTGATGGTGAAATTGAACTTACGATTTTAGCAACGGGTTCGGAAGTTTCCCTTGCGATGGAAGCATTAAAAATTTCTAAAAATAAAAATGTACAGATTATTTCGGTAACTTGTAAAGAACTCTTTGAAAAAATGAGCGAAGACGAAATCGAAAATCTGCTTGGTGGGAAACTTTCGTCTCGCCGAATTATCACTTGTGAAGCAGGCGTGCGGCAGGGTTGGGAACACTGGTGCAAAAATAAAGCAGACTGTTTTTCCATTGAGCGTTTTGGACTTTCAGGTGAGGGCAAAGAAGTTGCAAAGTTGTTAAATTTTACTGCTGAAGATTTAGCAAAAAAGATAGATAGTTAATGACTCGTTTATTATTGCATCGCTAACCAGTTGAGGTTGTACTTGGGAGTTTGACTTTGTGCAACCTCGCTTTGTTGAAGTTATAAGCTTAAGGAAAATTGTCCTGTTCGTGAACTTAAGTTTTCTGTTTGATAAATTTACGGTAAGCTTAAAAATAAAAACTTAACTTTGCACATTTAAATAATCTACAAACTAAAAGCTTTAAAGTTATGTAAAAAATATCGATGTTAGAATTGACAAATTTTATTTTTTTATATATAATAAAATCGTGAAGGAGATGGATTATGAATGAAATAGGAATTAAACTGGCAGACGGGAGTTTTTATCCTATTCTTGAGGACGCTGTTAGAACAAAAAATATTGAGCTTACTACAGTTCGTGACAATCAAGAAACTGTACAGATAGACCTTTTTAGAAATGCTGAAAGTTTAGAATACATTGGCTCGCTAATTGTGGAAGACATTGCTTTAAAAAAAGCAGGCGAAGCCACTATCAATCTAAAAATATCTGTAGACGATGACGAAAATTTAAACGCAGAAGTTGTAGATGCAGATAGCGGTGCAAAACAAGCTTTAAAAGTTTCTCTTGCAACTGTTGGGACGAATGCAGGCTTTAGCGATTTTAATTTAAAAGATTTTGAGCTTTCTCAAAAAGATAATTTTAATTCAACAGAATCTGAAAATATTGTTACTGAAACAAGTACTTCAACTTCTTATGAAAACGATAATGAAAAAAAAGGTTTTCCAAAGTGGTTGGCTATTCTTTTAGTTCTTTTAGGTATTGGGCTTTTAGTTTTAGCAGTTTTGCTTTTTACTCGCTCTTGTTCACAGGATGAAGGTTCCACACAAACAGAAAAAATACAAAGCGGAGTTGTAAGCGATGAGTCTACTTCTACCGTGCCTATACCTGCTATCGATGATGTACCAAGCAACAATCAGGAAACCACTCCTCCACCCGCTGAGTCAGAAGATGATAAAGAAACTGAGGACACTGAGACAATAACTTCTACTGACACTTCTGAAACAAGTGAAGGTAAAGATGACACAACTGAAGACGAGGATAAAAATACTGAAGATACAAGTGTTGCAACTAATGTTGACAAAACAACTTCTACCAATGATGCATCAAACAATGCGGATGGCACGGCAGGCGAAAGGCTTACCACAAATCCTGACGGTAGTGTTCGTTATTTAATAAAATGGGGCGACACTCTTTGGGACCTAGCAGAAACATTTTATAAGGACCCTTGGGACTTTAAGATAATTGCTGATCACAACAAAATTAAAAACCCAAGCTTAATTATTTCTGGAACATATATTGATATTCCTGCAAAGAAATAATTTGCAAGTGATTGAATTTTGAATTCTTGCAAAAACGAACCCTTTCAGTTTTTGCAAGATGCCTCTACTATAACAATAAAAGTGCAATAATACAAAGATTGCGCTAAAAAAATATTTTTTGAGGTTTGAACAAAAATTAAAGTTTTGGAGGACTTTATGAAAAATTTTATAAGAAAAGCATATGCTTTTATTTTTAGCATTTGCTTGTTGGTACCTGCCTTTGCTCTTGGTAACAAAGAGGATGCGGGTGTTTTTAAAGATCGGGCTGGAAATCAAGTTGAACTTCCTACAAAGATTGAAAAAATAGCTGTCTTTGCACCATCTACTTTTAAGATTGTTGACGGCTTAGGTTTGAAAAACAAGGTAATTGCTGTCGATACCTATAGTGCGGATACGGATACAAGCCTAAAAGAATTGCCCGCTTTTGATATGATGAAACCCGACACTGAAAAAATCATTGCTTTAAATCCCGACCTTATTTTTACAACAGGTATGTCAAAGGCTGGTGGCAAAGACCCTTTTAAGCCTGTGCGAGAAGCGGGCATTTGTGTTTTGGATATTCCTACGAGTACTTCTTTTGATGCTATATATGAAGACATTGAGTTTATTGCAAGTGCTTTGGGTGTCCGTCAAAAAGGTGTAAAAATGGCTGACGGTATAAAAAAGGAAATCGAAAAATACAAAAAAATTGCAAACACAATTCCTGCGGAAAAACGAAAAACTGTGTATGTGGAAATAGGAGCCCCGCCATACTTGTACAGTACGGGGAAAAATACTTATATGAACGAAGCTCTTGAAATTATCGGGGCTAAAAATATTTTTGCTGACCAAGAAGGTTGGATTTCAATTTCTGAAGAACAAGTTTTAGCAAAAAATCCTGATATAATTCTTACGCAAGTTCATTATATTGACCAGCCTGTTGAAAATGTTAAAACTCGAGAGGGTTGGAATGTTATTAAAGCTGTAAAAAATAATAATGTCTACTTGATAAATGCTGACTATCTTGCACAACCTTGTCAACACATTGTTAAAGGTGTTGAAGAAATAGCAAAGTTTATTTATCCTGAATATTTTAAGTAAACTTAAATTCTTTTAATTTATTAAAATATCCTTAAAAGGATACTAAGTACTTTGAAAAAACCTAATTAGAGGTTTTTTCAAAGTACCAGCTTTAACTTTCAATACTTACAAGCTTTGTCATCACACGATTAAATTGACCAAGACGCGTCTTTATTGCTTCAGAAATTACGCTTGCTTTAGTTTCAGTAAAAATGCTTACAACCTCGTCAATTTTTTCAACGCTATAAATTGTAAAAATACCGTCCTTAATTGCTTGCAAAACTTCATCTGACAAAAACAAATCTTGCACATTTGCTTCAGGAATTACAACGCCTTGTGTACCTGTAAAACCTAAAATTTTACAAGCATTAAAAAAGCCTTCAACTTTTTCGCTAACTCCACCAATGGGCTGGACATCCCCATGTTGGTTTAAACTTCCTGTTATCGCTAAATCTTGGCGTAAAGGAATTTGTGCAATTGAAGAAACCAAAACTAAAAACTCAGCACAGGACGCAGAGTCGCCTTCTATCATTCCGTAAGATTGCTGAAAACAAATTGAAGCATCTACCGAAAGTTTTATGTCCTTTGCATAAGTATTTTTCAAAAGAGAAGAAATTATCAAATGAGCTTTGTCGTAAATTTCTCCTGAAAAACCAACCTCCGTTTCAATGTTAATAACACCATTTTCACCGGGCGAACTTTGAGCAGTAATAACTTCTGGTACACCAAAAGAAAAATACCCTCGCTCTTGAACCGCTAGACCGTTTACACTCCCGATTTTTTTCCCTTCAACTGATAAAAAAACAATTCCGCATTTTAATTCTTCTAAGTATTCTTGTTCGGGAAGCGAGGAAAAAAATCTCTGCCTTGCTAAAGTTTTAGTAATCACTTCTTCGTTTATAGAAGGTGCAGAAATTTCTTCAGCAATTAACGAAGCTTGTAAAAGCACATCAGAAATACTTGCAAACCTTGTGGAAATAAATTTACGCGAACCTGAAAGTTTACAAGCAAAGGCGAGTAAGCTAGCGTAGCCCGAGTTATCGATTTTTTTTATTTTATGCTTTTTCGCAATCCTTTCCACAAGAGCAACAAAGGCAGCCTCGTTTTCTTCATTGCGTAACATCACCGGTGAAAACTCCGCACATATTTTAAAGAGCTTTGAAAAATCTCCATCAGCTTGATAAACTACATCGTAAGTATTTTCATCCCCTATTAAAATAACCTTAAAGTTTGCAGGGATAGGAACAGGTTTAAACATTCCCGCAGGAATATTACTACTGGGTGAAGTTTGGATTTCGATTTTACCCGACTGCAAAACTCGCTTTAAATAAAAGTAACTATCCTCATCCGCAATTAAATCGCTAAAGCGTAAAACTAAAAATCCACCAAAAGCTTTGTGAACAGCACCGGGCGAAATTCGCATATGAGCATCAATTACCGAAGGCTCTTGTGTTGATGAGCTTTCAATGCTCCCAAAAAGATTTGAAAAAGTTGGCAAGTTCTCTGTAATAAGATAATCTTTTTCGATAGAGTTTTCACAAATTAAATTGATATCATACTTGGACAAAAACTTTTTCTTTTGATTATGATTTTTAAAATTATGAGTAAAAGTAAAAGCTTTATTTTCAAGATCTGTTTTTATATTTTTCAAAAATGTAATTATCTTTTCATAAAGATTTTTTTCATCAGGCTTAAATTTTTTTTCAAAAGTTTTTGCTTTATCGAAAATGGGTTTTAGATTTTTGCTAATTATCGGCTTAACAGAATCCTGTAAAAGTTTCTCAAGCTTTTCTTGAGTTTTTTCCTGATTGATTTGGATAGCATCAAAAAGCCCGTTCATCGATTCAAAGCACTTATAATAATTTTCTTTAATTGTATCAAAGTCTTTTGATAAAAGCTTTTTCTGCTCAACAAGATCTCGCAACTCTAAAAAATTAGTTTCAACACCTTCATAAATTGGAGTTAAGTCAAAACTATTCGGTGCTCCCTCTTGCTTTACTTGCACAAGTTTAAAACCTGCCGCCTTCGTCTTTGCTTCAAAGTTTATTAAAAGCTCCGTTTCGTGTGCATTGCTTTCGTTAATTATTCTGTTAACACTTGTCAAATAACTTTCCGAACGAACAAGCGAAGCACCAGTCGAAACAATTTTCCCTATTGCCTGTTTTAGCTTTGAACGAAACTCCGCTCCTTCACCGGCGGGAAAAAAAATCGCATCAGGCTCCAATTGCTTTTTAAAATTGTACACATAAGCAATGTCCGTTAAATCCTTGTAGTCGGGCTTTAGCTTTTTTGCAAGCTCCGTTACAGTTGTCCGCCGTCCCGTTCCCGAGCCACCCATAACAAAAATATTAAACCCCGGTGCCTTTAATTTCAAGCCCATTTTAATAGCTTCAACAGCCCTTTTCTGCCCAATAATTTCTGTGTCGATTGTGATTTTTTTTAACTTGTCAATTTTAGAGGAGGAAAAACTAAATCCCGCTTCTTTGTAACCAATTTTACGCATTATCCTTCCTTAAATTTATTTAGACGGGAAGTATATCATACTTTTACCAAAAATACAAGACTTAGCTGTTTCTATACCATGGACAGCGAGTTAATGAATTGTGGTAACTTTATAAGGTGAACCTTGTTTTACGAAAATCGCCTCCCGCCTCAAACGCACTCTGTAATTTTTAAAATCGTAAAAGTTTTGTATTATTGTGATTACTCTTTTATTTTTAGAAAAGTGGCACAGTTTGTCACAAAGTCTTTTATAGTATTTTGTCTTTTTTAACCTTTAAGACCAAACGGCATTATCATTTTTGTCGTAAGATTTTTCACTTACTCTTACACACTTGCCATTTTCCCAGTACTCACGTTTATTAAAACCTTCACAAATACGTGCAGGAAAATCTTTTTCGGGATTTGTTAAAACACCATTTGTGCGATATTCAACAAATCCAGCTCCTTCTATTGCAGGGCTTATTCTTCCTTCCTCATCAATAGAGTTTGTTAAAACACCATTCTTAAAACGCATAATGGAAAAATTATAAACACCTGTATTCATAACAACAATGTTTGCACCGTCAGCATTGACGCCATTTTTATCCTTAAACACAATATCACTTAAATCAGCCAGTTCAAGTGTTTCAGGCATAATATCGTTAATAAACATTTCTTTCATTTTAATCTCCTAGCTTTTATTATAGCTAAAAGTAAATCTCTTTTCCATCTCTAATTATTTTCTTTTATCACATTTTATCAAAGTATTTTTTATTATAACCTATTTTTCAAAAAACTATAAGACTAATAAAAATTGAGTTTGCTTATCTTACCTTTGTAAGACTTGTCCTTACTTTTCGAAAAACATACTCCCGCCACGGGCGGCGAGCTGGTGAACTGTGTTTTAACTTTTGTACAACTATCCTTACTTTGCGAAAAACGCTTATCTCCTTGCTTTAGATGGCAAGGAGTTTTTAAACTTAGCAATTAGTTTCAACGCAAATCTGGCAACGAAGGCGGTAATTTTTGTATCAAAAATTACCGCCTAAGCAAACCAGAGCTACGCTCCTCGCTGAAGTGTAAACTTCACATCTAGCAATTTTTTTTAAGCTGTCCATCATTTTCCAAAATCTTCTTGTTAATTTTTTTTAACTAGTGCAAAAAAAATGAAAGTTTGTTATAATGGAAGTCTATCAGGAGAAAAGTATGTCAAAAGAAAATCATGAAATTACAATGGAAAAAATCGTGAGCCTTTGTAAGCGACGCGGTTTTGTGTTTCAGTCGTCAGAAATTTATGGTGGACAGAGTGGAGCTTGGGATTATGGACCGCTTGGAATCGAATTAAAGCGTAATATTTCAAACGAATGGTGGAAGGCAATGTGTCGGATGCACGATAACATTGTTGGTTTGGATGCAAGTATTTTAATGCATCCGCGAGTTTGGGAAGCTTCAGGTCATGTGGAAAATTTTACCGATCCGCTTGTCGATTGTAAAAAATGTAAGCAGCGTTTTCGAGCCGACCATCTTGAGCCTGAAAAACTGGAAAAACGAATTTGCCCGGAATGTGGTGGCGAACTCACCGACACGCGTAAGTTTAATTTAATGTTTAAAACACATATAGGTGCAACTGATGATAATTCATCTTTGATTTATTTGAGACCAGAAACTGCACAAGGAATTTATGTTAACTACAAAAATATTATTCAGTCGAATCGTATGAAAATTCCTTTTGGGATTGCACAAATTGGAAAGGCTTTCAGAAATGAAATTGTTACAAAAAACTTTATTTTTCGAACCTGTGAATTTGAACAAATGGAAATGCAGTTTTTTGTAAAACCCGGCGAGGATGAAAAATGGTTTGAGTACTGGAAAAAAGAACGAATGGATTTTTACCTTTCGCTTGGTGTAAAAAAGGATTCTTTACAGTGGCATCAACACGGGAAGGACGAACTCGCTCATTACGCAAAAGATGCATACGACATTGAGTTTAAGTTTCCTATGGGTTTTAAAGAATTGGAAGGCGTTCATAATCGAACAGATTTTGATATTAAACGACATACCGAATTTTCAGGTAAAGACCTTCAATACATTGACCAAGAAAACGGTAACGAAAGATACATTCCGTATATTATTGAAACTTCGGCGGGGCTTACTAGAAATGTGTTAATGTTTTTGTGCAATGCTTACGATGAGGAAAAAGTTGCTGACAAAGGGAATGCAGACGATTGGAGAACTGTTTTGCGTTTTCATCCGCGTATTGCACCGATAACAGTGGCTGTTCTTCCTTTAATGAAAAAAGACGGGCTTGCCGAAATTGCTAAAAACATTCAAAAGGAACTCCGCTCGGAATTCCAAACCGATTATGACCAAGCAGGTGCAATTGGGAAAAGATATCGCAGGCAGGACGAAACAGGTACACCCTTTTGTGTTACAGTTGACTATGAAACAAAAGAGGATAAAACTGTTACGCTACGATTCCGAGATTCGATGGAGCAGGTTCGCGTCCCGATTGCAGAGTTGGCAGACAAAATACGATACGAAATTAAAAACTGGAAAATGTAGGTTTTTGGAGCTTAGAGAGTTTTAAACTTTAATAGAGACTTTATGATTTTATTCATATAGTCTCTTGAAAAGTTTAAGATAGAAAGACTTGACAATTACAAAAAGCTTTTTTTCACCATGTCCAAGTACTGGACAAAACTGAGTTCGAAAGTGTTGCGAAAAGTTTAGAAGGTGGTACTTACCAGTTTTAATTAGCTATTGATTTTTTACACAAAAAATAATACAATAACAGAATGAAACTAAAGAGAAGGGATGCTCGAATTTTAACAATGAAAGCTTTATTCGCTTGGGAGTTTTCCGAGCCTAAGTTGGAGGAGCTTTTGAAGTTTTGCTGGCTAGACGAAACATTTCACAAAAGCTATTCCGAAAAAGAGCTAGCCTTTCCACGACTTTTGATTTCAGGTACACTGGAAAATCTTACCGCAATCGATGAAAAAATTTGCAAGTATCTTAGGGGGTGGGAATTTTCCAGAATTAACAAGGTTGATAAGGCGATTTTACGCTTTAGCGTTTATTCTTTGCTGTTTCAAAAAGATATTCATCCTTCGATTGTAATAGACGAGGCTGTGAGTATTGCACACGAATACGGAGACGATGATTCTTTTAAATTTGTAAATGCAGTTTTAGATAATATAAGAAAGGAACTTGAGTGTGAAAAAGAATAATTTTATGATGTTAAAAAAATCATCTAGCGTAATTTTTTTTATATGTTTAATATTTTTTACCTTTGCTTGTTCTTTAAAGACTGAGCGTTTTGATACTGAGTTAGCAAAGGTGGACCAATACACTAGACTTGGCACTCGAAAAGAAAGTCTGAAACGCTTAAAAAAATTGCGTTCACTTGCCAAAACTCCCGAAGACTATTTAAGTATTGCCAAACGCGAATACGAATTCAAGGCGGAAAAGGCTACTTTGGAAACCTTGCTAAAGGGCGTAAAAAAAACTAATGATGAACACTTAATTGCTTTTTTAACCTATCTTACAATTTCCACAGAAGATTACAAAATTGCAAAGCCGTATTTTACTAAACTCTATGGAACCCCGTACGAATCGCTTGCCGCTGAATTTGTTTTAAAAAGCCGCAATACAACAACATCGGAAAAAAAGCTTGATTACGACTTGTTAATTTCAGCTTTTTATGAAACTGGGGAGCAAGGTTTTTTAGTAAATGCAGCCTTGAGCCAAATTGCAAAAGGACGAATGAAGGACGCACTCAAACTTCGTACAGAGAGAAAAGATGCTCCTTCTGCCTATCCTTATTTTTGGGCAGCTTTGGCTTTTGACTTGGGATATTTTTCAGTTGTTTTTGACGAGCTTCCATACAGCCTAGCTCAATATGATTTGGCACCAGAAAACGAAAAACTTTTAGCCAGTGCAAAGGCTCATACTCTGTTGGCGGCGGACGGCTATTATGGTTTAGCGGAAATTGATATTGCTCGCGGCTATTGGACAGAATACGCCGACCGCTTTTCCGAATCGAACCCACTCGTTTTTTATAATCTTGCATTGACGACATTTGATATTCGGGAGCGAGCAAAGGCGTTAAACGATTGTGTAAAAAATTTCCCCGCTTTTTATCCCGCTGTAGCAAGATATGTTCGTGATTATATAAATTATAATGCTAGTCTTGAATATGCTTCCCAAGATTCCACAATTAACGATGTAGAAAATATTTTAACAGAAAGCGGTTTATTTTCTGAAGATATGATAGAAGCATTTTTGCAAGGACAGTTTTTTAATATTGAACCAGAAGTTTTATTAAAGGAGCGAGTTACAGAATACGATGACCCGCGATTTAATTTAGAACTTTTGCGTCTTAAAATAATGCAAGAACCAAATTTTGAAAATCATACGGCAGAGCTTTGGCAGCTTTTGGAAAAATATCCTGAAGACGAAAAAGTTTTAGAATTTGCTAAATGGTATTTTTCTAAAATGCTTAAATTTGAAACTGCTTTTTCCATCGCCAAAACTAATAATGAAGAAATAGACGCCTTTTACGAAGGGCTTAAAGCGAGCCTTTCGGGTGAAACCCAAATAGCACTAAACTCGTATAAAGCCGCTTTTGGAAAAACTGGTTTTGAAAAAGCTTCGCGTGTTAACTTTGCTTGCACAAAAGCTCTCATCGGAGAAACTTCTGATGCAATCGAAGCTTACACACAAGCTTTGGACTACACTTTGGACGATAAAGAAAAAAGCAAAATTTACTTTCGAATAGCTGAAATATTATTTGACTTAAAACAATACAAACGAGCAAAAGAAATTTTACTTCAAGCACTCCAACTTGACAGTGAAAACTATTTGGCAGAAAGTCTTTTGCAACAAATAAGGTAGATAAAAATTTATCTAGAATATTTAATCGAGAATAATTAACTATATAAAATAAAGCGAAGTTTTATTAAATAAAAATTTGAGTATATTTAAAATACGTTTCACTTGACCTTTATTCGCTTTTTTAATACTATGTATTTTATTCTTTAATAACTTTAGTTTAGGAGTTTTTATGAGTGAAAAATTTAAATTTATAAAGAAGGTTTTTTCGGCATTAAACAAGACAAGACTTGTAATAATAAATATTGTATTTTTTTGTTGTATTTTTCTAATATTTACCTGTGTTGCTGGGCTTACAGACTCTGCCCCTAAAATTGCAAGTATTGAACACGGAACTGTTTTATTTGTACAGCCCACTGGCTTCATTGTGGAAAATGAAAGAGACCTAACTTTATCCGAACAGCTGATAACACAAAGAGAAAGTTTAACTAGCTTAGAAAAAATTACAAAGGCTATTTACGGTGCTACTACCGATAGGTGCATTAAGTCGTTGGTTTTTGATTTTTCAAAATGCAGAATGAATTTGAGTTCTGCTTACGAAATAAAATCTGTCATAGATAAATTTGTTGCAAGTGGCAAATCCTATTACACCTTTGATACAGGATATAATCTTGCAACTTATTTTTTAGCTTCTTCAAGTGAGCGTATTTGTCTTGACCCCTTAGGCGACATTGACTTTTCAGGCTTTGCAGCAGAGACTATGTTTCTTGGTGGTATGTACGATAAGTTAGGTATAAAGTATTTTGTGTCGAAGGCAGGCACATACAAAGGAGCTGCCGACAAATTCACAGAAAAATCTTTTACAAAAGAAGTGCGTGAAAATTATGAAAATCTTTTTGGTGAAAGCTGGGCTTACTTTGTAAAAACTTGTGCAGAAAATCGTAAACTTGATCAAAGTGTTATTTTAAATTATGCTGAAGAGCCTTTGAAAATTTTACAAAAAACAAATGGCAATCCCATTAAAGCCCTGCTTGATTTAAAACTAATTACCGACAGTTCAACCCTACCAGAATTTTTACGGAGTTTGAGTATAGACGAAAACTCTCTAATCAATTTTGAAAACTACTACACGACGATTAAACCAAGCTCTTCCAGAAATACTATTTGCATTATTAACTTAGAGGGAACTATCACTTCTGGAAGTACTGACTTTGCTGACACAAGCCTTGCCCAAGATTGGAAAATCACTAACAAGTTTAAAAAAGCTTTTAATGATCCTGAAGTTCGCGGAATCGTTTTACGAGTTAACTCAGGTGGAGGTGAAGTTTTTGCCTCCGAAGTAATTCGCCGTGTCGTAGCAGAGGCTCGTACTAAATACAAAATTCCCGTTGTAGTTTCTATGACAGGAGTTGCTGCCTCGGGTGCTTATTGGATTTCAAGCAGTGCTGACTATATTTTTGCAAATCCTTTTACTATCACTGGCTCTATTGGCGTTCTTGCCACTATTCCAAATTTAGCTGAGACAGTAGAAAAATATTTTGGTATAACTACTGATATGATTTACAAAGGTGCAAAACCTCTTTCAGCTTTTCAAGAACCAAGTGCAGATGATATGGAAATTATTCAGTTACATATTTCTCACATCTACGATACATTTTTACAAACTGTAAGTTCGGGACGAAAACTTCCAAAAGAAAAAGTTGCTGAGCTCGCTTCGGGAAAGGTTTACTCTGGAAACCAAGCCTTGCAAATAGGTTTAGTTGACAAACTCGGTACGCTTGACGAGGCAATTATTTACACTGCCGAACTTGCACAATTAGACAACGACTACAAAGTAAAAACTATTGTTCCTGACAAAACATTTTTGGAAGATCTTATTGACATTGCAAATAAAACTGGCGTTTCCAGTTCTAAACTACCATTGTTAAAATCGCTTATTGATTTAGAAATGCTTTCTCATAAGAATAAGTTTTTGCTTTATGAACCTTTAAGGTTTTGCGAATAATTCAAAACTCGCAAAAGTAAAACACTAGCTCGCCGTCCGTGGCGAGAGTAGCGTTTTTCGCAAGTGAGGACAAGTCTTATAAAATTTAAAATTCGTTAAAAAAAATAAAAAACAGTAGAGATTTTTTTGACAAAATGTTAGAATATAATTTATGATTATTACAATTGATGGACCTGCAGGTTGTGGCAAAAGTACTGTCGCAAAAATACTTGCAGAAAGATTTGGACTTTTCTTTTTGAATACAGGCAATTTTTATCGGGCTGTGTCTTTTGCTTTTATTGAAAATTTTGGCGGAGACTTTTTGCCGACAGTGGAAAACGAAGCGGAAATTTTGGAATACGCTAAAACATTAAAACTTGAATACGAGGCGGAAAGGTTTTTTGTAAATGGGGTGGATGTTAGCGAAAAACTTCGAACGGATGAGGTCGAAAAAATTGTTGCGCCTGTTTCTGCAATTATTGAATTACGCTCAATAGTAAACGAAAAAATTCGCCTTGCTAGTGAAGGCAAAAAAATTATATGTGAGGGACGAGATACAGGTTCTGTAATTTTTCCTAATGCTGATGTAAAGTTTTATTTGGACGCTTCGGCGGCTGTGCGTGCGACACGACGTTTTAATCAAGGCACTAGCACTAAAACTTTAGCGAAAATTGAGGCAGATATTATTGAAAGAGATAAAATTGACAAAAATAAGCCCGTTGGAAAATTAAAAATTCCAAAAGGTGCTATATATTTAGATACTTCCCACTTGACAATTTTTGAAGTTTGTGATATAATGGTTAAGGAAATTTATTCTAAAGGGTTATTTATGGACAAGCTGGAAGTGGAAAAAGGTACTTTAGAGAACACGGACGAAAGTACCCAAACACAATTACAATTATTAAAGGAATATGATGTTAACCCTCCTGAAACAGGGTTGGCTAAGGGACGTGTGGTTGTCGTAACAGACGATGAGGTTTTTGTTGATGTTGGCGCGAAAGCTGAGGGAAGCATTCCAAAAGAGGAATTTGATGAAGTACCAGAAGTAGGAGAAGAAATTGAAGTTTTTGTAGAAAAAACCTATCCTCTGGTAATTTCAAAAGAAAAAGCAGACCGAGCAATAATGCTCAAAAAAATTCGTAGCATGATAGATAGTGAGGAGCCCATAAACGGTAAGATCACAAAATCTGTAAAAGGTGGCTTTGAAGTTACTCTGCCCGGCAAGCTGACTGCTTTTTTACCCACAAGTCAAACTGATGTTCAGAGAATCAATGAACCTCAAGAATATATTGGCTTAAAGGCAAAGTTCTTGGTTGAAAAGTTTTCTTATGATAGACGCTCAAAGCGAGAAAATATTGTTGTAAATAGGCGTAAATATTTAGAAAAACTTATGGAAGAAAGTCGCAACAAATTTTTTGCTGAAGCCAAAATTGGAGACACTGTAAAAGGTATCGTAAAAAGCTTTACCAGTTTTGGTGCTTTTATAGACCTTGGTGGTTTTGACGGACTTTTACATATAAATGATATGAGTTGGGGGCATGTAACTCGCCCTAGGGACTTTGTAAAAAAAGGACAAGAAATTGAGTTAAAACTTGTTCGTTTAGATCCAGAGGAAAAGCGAATTAATCTTTCGTTAAAGCATTTTGTTCCTGATCCTTGGATTACATTTGAAGACAAGTTTAGTGTTAATGATATTGTTAAAGGTAAAGTTACTAAAATTTCTGACTTTGGTGCTTTTATTGAACTTGCTGAGGGAATTGAAGGTTTAGCACATATTAGTGAATTTAGCTGGCTTAAAAAGATTAACAAACCACAGGAAGTAGTAAAAGAAGGTGACGAAGTCGAATGTATGATCCTCGGTTACGATATTCAAGCGGGACGAGTTTCGCTTGGGCTAAAACAAGTGAAGCCCAACCCATGGGACGAAATTGATAAGCTTTATCCCGTTGGTTCTGTTTTAAAAGGCAAGGTTGTAAAGCTAACAAATGCAGGTTCTTTTTTGCAGTTACAAGAAGGTATTGATGGTTTTCTACATATAGATGACCTTTCTTGGACTAAAAGAATTAAACATCCGAGTAGCGAATTAACGGTTGGTGATGAAATTGATGTAAAAGTTTTGGAAAGCAATCCTGAAACTAGACGAATTAGGCTTGGTGTTAAACAACTGTCTGACAACCCTTGGGTGGAATTTTCCACAAATTATTCAACAGGGGCATTTGTTGAAGGGGAAGTAACTTCTATCACTGACTTTGGTGTGTTTGTGAAAATCCCCGGTGATATTGAAGGTTTAATTCATAAACAAAACCTTGTCGAAAATTCTGAAGAAGAACCAGATGAAGCTTTGAAAAAGTACAATGTAGGTGATAAGGTTAAGGCTGTCGTGTTAGATTTTAACCCCAAAGAAAAAAGAATTGCATTTTCTGTTAAAGACTATAAAAAACGTCTTCAACAGGCGGAAGTTTCAAAGTATATGTCTGACTCAAAGGATGAAAATGCAGGCTTTACCTTGGGCGATATGTTAAAAAGTAAGGAAAAATAAACAAGTAGCCCTAGAAGCTTTGTGCTTTTAGGGTAGACTAATTTTAAAATGCGGAGTTAATAATGGCAGAAGAAGAAATAAAACTTACTCTTTCAGACAGACTTAATAATTTTTTTACACAAAATCGAAAAACTTTGCTTATTGTTCTATTAGATGTGCTTGTTTTTTTTCTTGCACTCGTGGGATGGTTTGCATTTGTTGAAAATCAGCAAATTTCTGCAATAGCAAAAATCGAAACGCTGGTGGTTGACTTTGAAAAGTTTAAAAGTGAAGAACTAAAAAACGCTCTAGATTCTCTAACAGAAGAAGAAAAAAAGCTTCTCGCTGATAAAGAAAACGCTTTAATAGAAAGCTTAATTCCTTACACTGATAAGAACAATTACGCAGGCTTTATGGCAGCTCAACAAATTGCGGATATCTACTTTAAGAATGAGAACTTTGAAAAAGCTCTAAGTTTTTATGAAAAAATCAACTTGCCAAGCTCTAAATATGTTACAGGTGTTTCGCTTTTTAATGCAGCCGCTTGTGCAGATGAGTTGGGACAAAGTGAAAAAGCTATTGAGCTTTATAATAAGGCTGCTAACTGTGAAGACTTTCCTTTTAAGGCTCGAGCTTTTTTTAACATTGCTCGTGTGCAAGAAAACACTAACAAGGAGCGAGCTATTGAAGGTTACAAAAAAATAATTTCAGAATACCCTAATACTGAGTGGGCGTATTTGAGCAAAACACGGATAATAGAATTGGAGTTAAAATAAAAAGATTAACAAAACTTAGTGTCCGAAAAACGGAAGCGGTTAAAAAAATGAAAAAAAACAATAAAGCCCCAAATCGACTAATGAAACTTTTTTTTAGCTTTTTTGTTTATCTTTTCTTTTCTTGTGGGTTAGATACAATTATTTATCTAGAAGCACCTCATTTTACGCACCGAGCAAACTCATTGCAAGAATCGGAGCAGTATATTGAGTTTAAAACAAGCGACAGTATAAATTTAGCTGGGTATTATTTAGGCTTTGACATTTTGTATAAAATTTATGCTACAGAACAAGAGTTAACAAGTGATACCAACAAGATAAACTCATACAATAATTCAAATCCACAAGCTTCGGCTCGCTGGTTACTAGAAACAAAAAAATACCAACGTTTAGTGGGCAAGACCGAGCCGATAGTTAAGGCAGGCACGACGGACCGCGTCGTAAGGGTGCGATTGTACGACTACGGCTCACCCTCAACAGACAAGGACAAGGCTGGGCTTTCTACAGATGGTATTTTTGTAACAGTAGTTAAACGAAAAAATGGAGAAACTTTTAAGGTTATACCAAATGGTTCAGATGCGGATGATATAAACAAAACTAGTGACAAAACTGAAGACTATAAATTTGTAGCTTTTTTTGCAGTTACGGTTGGATTGGATGAAAAGTTTGTAGCTCTCTATAGCCAAATTTTAGATTTAGGATATCTAGAATTAAAATAACCCCCTAGATTTTTTTTGAAAAACAAGTATCATCCTTAATAAGTAACCTCAAAAGTAGAAATTTGTTTTATATAAAACGACAAAAAATAACAGGAGAATTTATGAAGAAATTTTTATTTAGTTTAAGTTTTTTATTTATGACATTTTTTGCAATGGCACAAGAAATTACAAAGGTAGCTGTCGTTGACTTAAGACGTATTAACGAAAACTTTCGAGTCGACTCACAAGCAGCTCGTGATTATGAAACCAAAAAACAAAAATACAAAGCTGAAAGCCAAAAACTTCAAGAAGAAATTGTAAAGCTTAAAAATCAAAGGCTTGACGCACAACAAAAAAATAAGGATACAAGAACCATTCAAAAGTATGATGCCCTTATTGCTGCTAAAACAAAGTTTTTGGTTGAGTATACATCAACAAAAAACGAAGAGCTAAAAATGCTACAAAACAAACTTATAGCAAACGATAACTTTTATAAATCTGTTTATAATGCTATTAAGACTGTTGCCGAAAGAGAAGGCTATACAGTTGTTTTAAACCTGCAAGACCAAACTTCAGCAATTATATGGTACAGCCTTACTATTGACATCACTGATATGGTTATTACCGAGTTAAATTAATGGCAACTACTCCAATGATGGAGCAGTACAACGGCATCAAGGCACAGTACGCAGATGCTGTGCTTTTTTTTCGCTTGGGTGACTTTTATGAAATGTTTAACAGTGATGCTATTGAAATAAGTCAACTGCTCGACCTCACTCTGACCAAGCGAGGAAAAACTCCTATGTGCGGTGTTCCATATCACGCTGCTAAAATCTACATCGCAAGATTATTAAAATATGGTAAAAAAGTAGCTATTTGTGAACAAATAACCGACCCTGTCCCCGGACAACTGGTAGAAAGAAAGGTTGTAGAAGTTATTACACCGGGAACCGCTGTTGAAGATTCACTTTTAGAAAGTGACAGAAATAGTTATCTTTTGGCAGTTTATTGCTCCTCAAAAAAAGTTGCTGGCTCAAGAAATGATAAATGGTGTGGCTTAGCTTATATTGATGTGAGTACGGGTGATTTTTTTGCAACACATTTTAAAAAAAGCGAATTTTTAACAAAGTTCAAAAAAGAATTGGATACCCTACGTCCAAACGAAATCCTATTACAACAATCCTTACTTTCAGAAATTGCGGGATTGGATAAACTTTTGAACGAACATCCATCCATACTAAAAAACTATTATCCCGACTGGAGCTTTGTTAGTGAAACGGCAGAAAAAAAACTTTGCAATCATTTTAATGTTCAAAACTTAAAAGCATTTGGCTTAGACTCAGGCGAGGTAGAAATCCCTGTTGCGGGTTTAATATTAGATTATTTACAAGAAACTGCAGGAAACTTACTTTCACACATTGTTTCAATAAAGCTTTATTCCGACACAGACTTTTTAATGCTAGACGAAGCAAGTCGCAAAAACTTGGAGCTCGTAACAAACTTGCAAGACGCAACTTCAAGTTACACCCTTTTTGAAGTGTTAAAGCAAACCAAAACAGCTTTAGGAACTCGCTTATTACAAACCGATATTTTACGACCACTTTGTAAATTTGATGCAATTGTTTCAAAGCAAACAAAGGTTGATGAATTATACAAAAATGAAAAACTTCTTGCCCTTGTCCGCAAAGAGCTTTCACAAGTGATGGATATTCAACGCTTGGTAAGCAAAATTGCAATGAACAAGGCAAACGGAAAAGATTTACTTTCACTAAAACAAAGTCTAAACCAAGTTCTTTTGCTCATTAAAATTTCGGAAGCTAATGACTCCTTTTTTTTACTGCTAACAAGCGAGGAAAGAAAAACATTAGAAAAAATCATAAACTTACTTGAATCGTCGATTAACGAAGAATGCTCAACACTTTTAGGCGATGGAAAGTTAATTAAAAAAGGTTGGTCAAAGGACTTAGATGCATTAAAGGATATTCACGATAATATTCATCAAATATTAAACGAATATTTAGAAGCTGAACAAAAGCGTACAGGTTTGCAAAGGCTAAAAATAAGTTGCAATCGAATGCACGGATATTTTTTAGAAATCACAAAGGTTAATTTGACAAAAACTCCAAAGCATTTTAAACTTTTAAAAGACTTAAAAAAATCAAAGTTTTTTACAACTGATGAATTAAACGCAATTGAAGAAAAAATTGAAAATGCTGAAGCAAACATAAGCAGTCTTGAAAAAAAACTTTTTGATGAAATTACAAAAAAACTACTCACTGTAGTCCAGTTTTTATACAAAATCGCTGATGAAGTTGCCGAACTCGACGAAATACAAAGTTTTGCACAAGTTGCTGTAATGAACTTTTGGGTTAAACCTAAGATAACAGAAAACGGCTTGCTAAAAATTCTTGACGGTCGTCATCCTATTGTGGAATATCATTTACCACAAGGCGAGTTTATCCCAAACGATTTAACCCTTTGTGCACAAAACCCTAGCCTTGAAAAAAATACCAAAAATGAGCATAAAACCTTTGCCTTAATCACAGGTCCGAATATGGCTGGTAAAAGCACATTTTTACGCCAAAATGCTTTAATCGTTTTACTTGCTCAAATGGGGAGTTTTGTACCAGCAAGTTCCGCAACTATAGGCATTTGTGATAAAATCTTCTGCCGTGTTGGTGCCAGTGATAATCTTGCACGTGGCGAATCTACATTTTTGGTAGAAATGTCGGAAACTGCTTTTATTTTACAAAATGCTACCGAAAAAAGCTTGGTAATAATGGACGAAGTAGGACGCGGAACTTCAACGGAAGACGGCTTAGCAATAGCCCAAGCCGTTAGCGAATACCTGCTCAATACAATAAAGGCAAAAACAATTTTTGCTACCCATTATCACGAGCTTGCAACACTTGAACACCCAGCCCTACTCCACCTAAAACTTGAAGTGGCAAACGAAGCAGACAAAATAATTTTTTTGAAAAAAGTAAGCGAAGGGGTTTCTGAAAACTCCTACGGTATTCACGTAGCAAAAATCGCTGGGATTCCCCAAAGTGCAATTGATCGGGCGGAAAAACTTTTAGCAATTATTGCTAAAGAAAGACGCGACATTGACACTAGTATTCTTCAAATGCCTACCGAAAGTAGCGAGACTGAGACTAAAGCCCCAAAGTTATTTTCAAATGACGAGCTAATATTAAACGAAATAGCCTCCCTAGATATCAACAACCTGCGTCCAATCGATGCCTTGCAATTATTAGAAATGTGGAAAAGAGAGCTGGAATCTAAGTAAGACCATCCGTAGGACCAGCCACCAAAGGTAGCTACTTGTGTCAAAGCGTTTTACAGATTCAAGCTAAAAGGCTGAAGTTTTGCCCCTCGTAAAAAACAAAAAGCAAAACCTCTATTCCCTACTCTACCGCATAGCAAGCAACCAAATGCCCATTTGCTTTTTCTTGAATTGAAGGAGCTGTTTCGTAACAAATTGGTTTTGCATACTGACAACGGTTTACAAACTTGCAACCCGGTGGTGTATTTATTTGCGAAGGAATTTCGCCCTTAAGTGGAATGCGTTTTTTCATACCAGCTTTTGGATCAGCTATAGGTATTGCTGACATTAAAGCTCTAGTGTAAGGGTGCAAAGGATTTTCGTAAATGCTTTCACTTTCTGCCAATTCCACAATACTTCCCAAATACATTACCGCAATTCTGTCGGACATATGTTTAACCATTGAAAGATCATGAGAAATAAACATATAAGTTAGCCCCATTTCGTTTTTTAGCTGGTTTAACAAATTAACAATTTGAGCTTGAACAGAAACGTCCAAAGCGGAAATCGGCTCATCACAAACGATAAACTCTGGTTCCACCGCAAGAGAGCGAGCAATACCTACGCGTTGTCTCTGTCCTCCTGAAAGCTCATGAGGATAACGCAATGCGTGTTCCTTATTAAGCCCAACTTTTTCAAGCAATCCATTTACACGCTGAGAAATTTCTTCTTTTGATATATCAAAGTGAACCCGAATTCCCTCAGCAATAATTTCCGCAACCGTCATTCGAGGGTCAAGAGAAGCATAAGGGTCTTGAAAAATGTACTGAGCTTTCTTTTTGTAGTCAAGAAGTTCTTTGCCTGTCAATGATGTTATATCATCTTTGCCAAACATAATCGAACCATCAGTCGCCTTATACATTCCTAAAATTGTGCGTCCACAAGTCGTTTTACCACAACCAGATTCACCTACAATACCAAGTGTTTCACCTTTGTAAATATCAAAGCTTACCCGATCGACTGCTTTAATAATTTTGTTTCTACCAATTTTAAAATATTTGCACAAATTATTTACAGTTATTAAAGTTTCTTTTTCTTTACTCATTTTCTACCCCCGCTCGCAATTCATCCCAATTGTGTTTTCCCGACATTTCGTGCTCAAGCCAACACCAACTGCTGTGGGTTTCGCTATGCTTTGTTCTCTCAGGATGATGCATTCGACAAATTTTCATCGCATGATCACAACGAGCCGCAAATGCACAACCCTCAAGAGGTAAAAGCAAATCTGGTGGAGTTCCCGCAAGGGACTTTAGATTTTTGCTTCGGTCTGTCATACTTGGTATAGAATTCAAAAGAGCCCAAGTGTATGGATGCCTTGAGTTATAAAAAATCTCGTGTGTTGTCCCTTCTTCAATAATTTCTCCAGCATACATAACTTGAATACGCTGAGCAAAATTTGCAACAACGCCCAAATCGTGCGTAACCAAAATAATAGCTGTATTAAGCTTAGTTTTTAAATCTTGGAGAAGCTCTAGGATTTGGGCTTGGATAGTAACATCCAAAGCGGTTGTCGGCTCGTCTGCCAACAGCACTTTAGGATTGCACGAAAGAGCAATTGCTATCATAACTCGTTGTCGCATTCCACCCGAAAGCTCGTGAGGATAAGCTTTTAGCCTTTCCTTTGCATTTGGAACTTGTACTAACTTCATTAGTCTCAAAGCTTCAATGCTTGCATCTTTTTTAGTTAATTTTTTATGTAACATTAAAGCTTCCTCGATTTGAGCACCAACTCTCATTGTGGGGTTTAAACTGGTCATTGGGTCTTGGAAAACCATACCCATTTGATCGCCTCGTAAATCGGTTAATTCTTTTTGTGTCATCTTTGTTACTTCTCTGCCTTCAAACAAAATCTTAGACTCAGGTTTGATAACAGAGTTTTCACGAGGAAGAAGTTGCATTAAGGATTTTACTGTAACACTTTTTCCACAACCGGACTCACCTACAAAAGCTAAGGTTTCCCCCTCATTCAAGTGAAAGCTAATATCCCGAACTGCCTTAACCTCTCCTGCATATGTATTAAAAGAGACGCTTAAATTTTTAACTTCTAAAATATTTTTCATTCTGGTCTCCTATTTTCTAAGTTTTGGATCGAGGGCATCACGCAAGCCATCGCCTAAAAGTGTAAATGAAAGCATAACTAAGGCAATCATTAACGAAGGGAAAAACAACTGATGAGGATAAAACATCATATTAAGCTGAGCTTCCGAACACATAATACCCCAAGATGTAGCAGGTGGAGCAAGTCCAATACCCAAGTAAGACAAAAAAGCTTCCGAGAAAATAAATCCGGGAATGTCAAAACTCAAACTAACAATAACTACTGGCATAACATTTGGAACAATATGTTTTATAATTGTCTTCCATGTACTTACGCCAAGTGTTTTGGCAGCTAAAACATACTCTTGAGACTTAACTTTTAAAACTTCGCCCCGCACTAAACGAGCCGTGCCCGTCCATCCTGTTATTACAAGAGCTAAAAGCAAGGTGTTTAAGCTACGGTCTTTAAGACGAATTTGTAAAAGTATAACTATTAAAAGATATGGCAAAGCAGACAAGATTTCCACAAATCGCATCATTAGTGTGTCCACAATACCACCTACAAAACCAGCAATACAACCGTATAAAATCCCTACTATAGTAACAAGAATAGCAGCTGTAAAACCAATTACCAAAGAAGTTCTACCCGCCATCCAAACGCGAGTAAAAATATCTCGACCTGCACTATCCGTACCAAACCAATAAGTGCTATTGGGGGTAATATCTTTTAAATTACCATCAATTTTATCATAAGAAAAACCTCTAATATGAGGTCCTACAATAACCATAATAACTAAAAAAGCCAATAAAATAAGAGCAAAAAGGGCAACAGGATTTTTTTTAAATCTGCGCCAAACATCCTGCCAAAATGTAACTGAAGGACGAGCAATAAGCTCCGACTCTTCTTGACTTTTAGGTATAGGTGTAAATAAATCTTTAGTTAATTCCATAATCAATCCTCAACCAGTTTTACGCGCGGGTCAGCAATTACATACATTATATCTGTTAAAAGCTGAGCAAGAATAAATAATGCAGCAAAAAACATCGTAGTTCCAACAATCATCGGATAGTCCCTGTCGGAAATTGAGTTGACAAAGTAGCCACCGAGTCCCGGAACACGAAAAATCTTTTCAATGATAAATGAGCCTGTAAAAACACCTGCCACCTGCCCTCCTAAAAGAGTAAGTGATGGTGTAATCGCATTGCGGAAAACGTGCTTTCTAAAAACATTGATTTCCGAAACACCCTTTGCCCGAGCTGTTAAAATATAATCCGAGCCTAAAACTTCCAAAACCGAACTTCGCACATATCGCGAATAAGTAGCAAGCGAGCCAAAGGTCAACGCCAAAACCGGCAATATTTTATAACGCTCTGCACCTTCCCAACCACCTGGGGGTAACCACTGTAAAACTACAGCAAAAAAATACTGTAAAACTGAAGCTAAAACAAAACTCGGCAAGGTTATTCCTAAAATAGCTAAACTTATAACTACATAATCTGGTATTTTACCACGACTAAAGGCTGCTATCATTCCTAAAATAGTACCCAGTGTAAAACCTATTATCAAGGCTCTTACACCGATAGTCGCGCTAATAGGCGCCTTTGTTACAATTGTCTTGGTAACACTCATACCGGGATAAGTGATAGACTCACCAAGGTCAGCTTTTGTAAAAATATTTTTTAAAAACATTAAATATTGCTGAAATGTTGACTTATCAAGCCCATATTTTTTTTCAAAGTTCGCCCTAATTTCCGGTGGTAGAGCTTTTTGCACCCTAGCAGTTAATGGATCGCCGGGCACGGAGTGCATTAAGTAAAATGTCGCTATTGATATAATAAATAAAGTTACGAGCATATACAAAACACGCTTTACTATATATCGTACCATACATCCTCCTTCAAAGATTCTGGATTTTTGTTTTCGCTTAATTTAAACAAGGTTTTAGCGAAATTCATAAAATATTTTTGTAAAAATTGCACATATGTACAAAAAACAATTTTGTAATAAAAGCTAAATTAGCTTAAATCACAAAGCCACTAAAAAAACAAGTCGAGTAAAACCCGACTTGTTTTGTTAAACACTTCGGAGTTTATTTTCCCCTATCGCTTGCATCGATTGGTTGCCAACCCATCCAGTCAAAATAGTTAGTAGAAACATTCTTTAAAAATTTTGCCCGATACGAATTTGAAACTCGTGTTGCAATAGGAATAAGAGCAGCATCCGTATTGAT
>JARGFC010000093.1:0-6956 GCA_038397925.1 Treponemataceae bacterium | reverse complement strand
AATGATAACCGACAGTATGAACGAAATGGCGAGCGGTGTAATCCAAATCAATAACGCTGTACAAGAAGTTCAAGAAATGACGAACCAAAACAAAAACGCCATTGACTCGCTGAATGTTGAAGTTGGGAAGTTTAAGGTTTAAGTACTAGAAAGACTTGGAAAAAACACAGGTCCTTAAGTATGAAGACTTTATCGGTGCCCCTGTGAAAAACGCCAATCCCGCCGCGGACGGCGGGCTGGCGTGAAACTTTTGCGAATTTTGTAACTTGGCAGAAAAAATTGTGTTGCAAAGCACAGCCTGTTTACGCTCCAGCTAGGAGCGTAGCTCTGGATTTCTTAAAATAGGCACACGAATGTGTGCCCGAAAATACGCTTTTCTTATTTAGGTTAAAACTTTTAGAAGGCTTAGTCTCTGTAAAAAATATCTCGGGTGTAAAATTTCGATTGCACATCTTCAAAGGCTTTGTCGTAACGGTTGGCGATTATGATGTCGCTTTCTTGTTTGAATTTTTTTAGGTCATTGACAATTCGGCTACCGAAAAAAGTTTCGCCGTCTTTTAAGTTTGGTTCGTAAACAATAACCTCTAAGCCTTTTGCTTTGATGCGTTTCATAACACCTTGAATTGAGCTTTGGCGAAAGTTATCGCTGTCAGATTTCATAATTAGTCGGAAAACGCCAACGGTAATTTTTTTGTGCTCGCCGTTTTCGTGTTTTTCAAAATAAGATTTGAAACCCACTTTTTCTAAAATGCGGGATGCAATAAAATCTTTGCGTGTTCTGTTTGCTTCCACAATAGCCTTGATTAGGTTTTGCGGAACATCTTGGTAGTTTGCTAAAAGCTGTTTTGTATCTTTTGGTAAGCAATATCCACCATAACCGAAAGATGGATTGTTGTAGAAAGCTCCAATTCGTGGGTCTAAGCAAACGCCTTCAATAATTGATTTTGTGTCTAAGCCCTTAACTTCGGCGTAAGTGTCAAGTTCGTTAAAAAAGCTTACTCGTAAAGCAAGGTAGGTGTTTGCAAAAAGTTTGACGGCTTCGGCTTCAGTAAAATTCATAAAGAGGGTTTCGATATCTTTTTTAATAGCACCCTCTACTAAAAGTGAAGAAAAAATTTTAGCCTTTTCGGTTAAAGCTTTATCGTTTAAGTCCGTGCCCATAATAATTCTGCTGGGGTGAAGGTTGTCATAAAGGGCGTTGGTTTCTCGTAAAAACTCAGGGCTAAAGATAAGATTTTTTATGCCCATTTTTTTGCGCAAGTTTTTTGTGTAGCCAACAGGAACAGTAGATTTGATAATCATTGTGGCGTCGGGGTTGTATTTTAAAATAAGCTTAACAACAGTTTCGATAGAACTTGTGTCAAAAAAGTTTTGCTGAACATCGTAGTTTGTTGGGGTGGCAATAATTATAAAATCAGCATCTTTGTATGCGGACTCTGCATCTAGCGTAGCCTGCAAATTTAGCTTTTTAGTCGCAAGATATTCCTCAATTTCACGATCTTTAATCGGTGAAATTTTTTTATTTATAAGCTCAACTTTTTCGGGCAAAATATCAACAGCCCTAACTTCATTGTGCTGCGAAAGCAAAACAGCTAAACTTAAACCAACATAGCCTGTACCGGCAACTGCAATTTTATAATCGGACATTTTTTCTCCTTAAATGTTTTACCTTAAAACTTATAAGCTTTGTTAAAAGTTACTAATTTTAAATTTATAAAACATTTTACAACCTGTAGAAAATGCAGGTTTAGATATTCTTAAATTGGCAAATGTTACAATAAATGTAAAATATAATCAAGCAGTCTAAAAAATTATTACCAATCTTGCAAACCAATAATTCGCATCGTTTTACTTACAACACAAACAAGAATTATCAATGATTTAAAAACAGCTAAACTCGAATAAGACTGTCCGTAATTTCGGGCACACAGTGCCTACTTGTTGTGAACCGTAGCCGTGCAATGAAACTCGCTGGCGATGAGAGCAGAATGTGGCTCTATTTTGAAATAAAACAGTTTTTACATAAATTGACAAGTTTTTAAAAATATACTATAATAGAAATAATGACAATGAAGTTTTTTTAATTAAGCTGACAACTTTTAAAAATTCTTTGTAACTTAAGGCGATTGTGTTTTTTGCCGAAAATACACTTGGAGAATTTATGCCTAAGTTTAGTGACCTTGCTGATATTAGAAATGAAATTTTAAACATTGGAGATGAAAGAACAACTTTAGAAGAATGGGGGGAACCCTTTGACCCACTTCCACTTCCGCCTGAAGCTGGTTCGTTTGATGCTTCGGAAAATTTAGGTGATACTGCAGATACTGCAGAAGCTGATTTAAAAACAAATGATTTTGAAGATGCTCTTTCAAAACTTGATTTAGACGAGCTTATGGAAGTATCAAATTCTGAAAGTACTGCTGAAGTCCCCGAAGAGTTTTTGTCCGAAGATTTAAACTTGTCAAAAGGTTTGGACGATCAAGTACAAGATGTGGATGAAACGCAAGCTGAAGAAATTGTGCCACCTCCTATGGATTTTGAGTTTGAAGATTTAGAAAAAAGTGATGGTGAGTCAATTTTCGCGGACGGAAGTGAAATAAATGACGATCTTTTTGTTACAACTGATTTTAATGCCGATGCAGACACTGTAGATGAAATTTCTACTTCGCTTGATTTTCCAGACTTCGATAGCTTAGATGTGGATGCTCCTATTGTAGATGATTTAGAGGTGGACGCTCCCTTTGCAGACAATTTAGATTTGGACGTTCCACTTACAGACGATTTAGAGATGGATAGCTTTTCAGACATTGACATACAAGACGCAGATATAAGCTTAGACGATAATCTACCCCCTGCTGACTTTTTAAGCGAAGATAAAGAAGACACAACAGAAGACTTGCAGGTTACAAACTTAAGTTTAGCAAGTTCCGGTGAGGAACTGAGTTTAGATCCTGATAGTATGAGTTTCCCAGATGAAGCTGAAGATCCTTATGCTCCCGTTGAAGAGTTAAAAGATGTAGAAATACCTGAAATTGATGAGGAAACTGGTTTTGCTAAAAAAGAAGAAGTTGCTCCTGTTACTTTTACACCACCACAGCGTTTTCAAAAATTTGCAGATGATTCGGGACAGGTTTTGGTCCAAGCTAAAACTACAGTTTCTGGTGAAGATGTCGCGGGTGATATTCCACTTGCAATTAGCGAGCAAGACTTAAAAAAGTTTGTAAAAGCTGTCGAAAATATGCCCCTAAATTTACGCCAAGAAATTCAGCATTATATTGCTTATGAAGATGATCTTGAAGTAAATAAAATGGAGCTTGTCGACTTAGTTTTAAAAGATGCATCATTAAAAAAAATTGCTCGATATTTAGAATCTGCTTTAAAAAAGTCAATTAAAGTTCCAAAAGGTTTTGATAAAAAAAGTGTTGAAGAATTTGAGCGAGAAAAGAAAACTTTTAAATATAAATTTAAACATCAAATTTTACCGCTTGCAACAATGGCTCTGATTATAACTCTCTTAATTGGTTCTATTTTTGTAATTGCTTGGCATTTTATCTATAATCCCATTATGGCAGAAAATTATTATAAAGATGGGCTTTTTTATATTCACAATGGTAAAAATGCAACCGCTATCGAAAAGTTTGACAAAGCAGGAACGTATTGGAAAAAGAAACGCTGGTATTTTAGATATGCATCTGAGTTTCGTGAAAAAAAACAATACTCGGCGGCAGAAGCTATTTATTTGCGTCTTTTAACTGACTTTGATCACGATGTGGAAGGTGGTATTGCATACGCCGATATGCTTTCTCGTGAGTTGCGTGACTACGAAAAAGCGGAAACGGTTTTACGCCGACAAGTTATAGACTATCACCCCCAATCAAGCAAAGCCTTTTATGCTTTGGCTAATGTTTATTTGGATTGGGGCTTGGAAAATAGTGCAAAACTTGAAGAAGCAAAAAAAATCTTTGACCAATTACTTTTAGAAGACGGCTCAAATAATTTATATAACGCAGGCTTAATGAAGTATTATATTCGCACTGATAATTTGGCAAAAGTTCTACCTTTCAAAGATTTTTTCTTGGAAAAACACAATAAGCTTTCTCAAGAGGACTTTAACGAATTAGCGTCTTACTTGATTACTTGTCGTTATGAACCATCAAAAAATATTACCCCTGCGCTACAAGAACAAATACACGATTTACGGGAGGTTTTGGAGCAAGCCTTAAAACTAAATGAAAACAATGCTGAAGCGAATTATAATCTCGGACGCTTTTTTGTTTACAATTATAAAAATAATGAAGCAGAATATTATTTAAAAAAAGCTTATGAAAACTATGACGATAAAATTTTACCCTTAGCACAATTTTTCAAAAAGCTAGATGCAATGCGCCTTTATGGCGAAATCTTTTTACAAAAAGAACAACATCTAGAAGCCGAAACTATTTTTGCTAGTGCTCTCAATCTATACCGCTCCTATGCTGCGATTAGCGAAATCCCACCGAACAAAATAGTTGGAAAACTTTTTGAAGATTACGGAGATGTAAAGTACTTTATCGCAAGTGATTACGAAATGGCTTTGGAATGTTATACAAAGGCAACAGAACAAAATGCCGACTCTGCATCCGTGCGATACAAGTTAGGTTATATAAACTATCAGATGGGAAACTATAATCAAGCCGCTACAGAATTTGGACTTGCCTTTGCCGACAAACCCAGCGATGTAAACTTGCTTTTTGCTTTGGGCAATGCTCTTTTTAAAAGAGCTGATTACTATGTCGCACAAGCTTATTACGAGCGACTTGTGGAAACCTTAAATGCGGAAAAAATTCGTCGTCGAATTTTACTTCCTCAAGTGCGTGAAAACGATACGATATTTGTGGAAAACTATATGAAAGCAACAAACAATTTAGCTGTTACTTTAAATAGGCTTGCAGTTCAAAATGGTAATTCTGAAATGAACTCTCGAAGTTTTGCCCTTTTTGCCGAATCAACAAGAGCTTGGGACGCTTTAACCCGTCATCCCAAAACACTAATTCGCACAAAAAATCGGCAGGCACCCGCTTATATAAATGTGCAGTATATGAGTGTGTCCGACAAAAATTTTATACCAGAAATTTACACGGAAATTCCACTGAATTTGGAAAATGCAAGAGCTCTTGTTCAGGTAAAATAAGCTTTTTGTGAGTTGACGAATTTTTATTTTTTCGGTACAATCAAGTATGCTTACTGATACACATTGTCACTTATTTAGTCGTTATGATGATAAAAAATTAAAGGAGCTTTTACCGGAAGTTATTCAAAATTTACGTTTTGTTTTAGATATTGGAACAGAGCCAAATGATTTGCAGGTTCGTCTTTCAAAGGCTATTAATTTTTTTGGTAGTTTTGAAAACATACCTGACTCACTACGTTTTTCCGTAGGGATTTGGCCTGCTGTTTCTTACATTGATGCTCCTGAAAAATCGGTGGAGATTTTAGAAAGTAAGCTCGTGCATTTGATCGAGATGGGGGCTAAAACCGCAGTTGGAGAATGTGGTATCGACCGTTGGTGGAATGGCAAAAACGCAAAAAATCACAAATTGGAACAAGGCTCTGAAAACACATTGGGGGAGGAGCTTTTATTTGAATTGCAACTTCGTCTCGCCGAAAAATATTCGCTACCAGTAATCGTTCATAGCCGAGATGCTTTTGCGGAAACCTTGAAAGTAATCGACAAGGTGGGCTACCATAATGGCGTAATTCATTGTTATTCTTATGGGGTGGAGGAAATAAAACCTTTTTTAGAGCGGGGCTGGTATATTTCTTTTTCAGGCAACTGTACCTTTGCAAAAACAAATGTAAAAAAGGCTGAAACCGCAGAATTGATTAAAGCCTTGCCTTTGGAAAAAATGCTCTTAGAAACCGATGCTCCATATTTGGCACCAGCACCATTTCGCGGGAAAACGAATACACCACTTTTAGTAAAATATGTTTACGAAAAAGTTGCCGAAGTTTTAACAATAGAAATGGATACTTTAAGTGATATAATCTTTAAGAATGCTATAAATCTTTTTGGTTAAACAAGGCTAAGCTTGGTAATAAAAAAACCACCTCAGTTTAAAACAACCAAGGTGGGAAAATTTTTTTCAAAGGAGATAAATTTATTTTGAGTTTTACCAATTTTCTACTAAGCGTTCAAAATACGCCTTAGCGTGTGCACAAGCAGGACATTCATCTGGGGCTTCTTTTGAAGTATAGTTAAAGCCACAGTTGCTACAACGCCATGTTATAGCTTCCTTTTCAGTCCACATTGTGTTTTCTTCAAGACGCTTGATAAATGTTTCATAGCGTCTTGCGTGATACTTTTCTGCAACAGCAATATTTCGCATTACAGTTGCAATTATCGGGAAACCTTCTTCATCAGCTATTTCAGCAAAACCTGGATACATTTTCTGCCACTCATAATTTTCCCCTGCGGCAGCCATTTTTAAGTTTTCCAAAGTTGAGCCAATCATACCCGCATTTCCTGAAGCGGTAAGTTCTATGCCTTCGCCGCCACCGTCCAAAAACTTAAATAAGCGTTCTGCGTGTTCTTTTTCTTGGTCGGCAGTTTCAAGAAAAATCTTTTGAATTTGCACAAATCCGTCTTTTTTTGCCTTGCTCGCCCAAAATGTGTATTTATTTCTTGCTTGTGACTCACCGATAAAGGCAGCTAAAATATTTTTTTCTGTCTTTGTTCCTTTTAATGATTTCATACAACACCTTCTTTTGTTAGTTTTGAATATTATAGTAGATTATTTAAAAAAAATCAAGCCCTCTTTTTACCTTGTTTTTTATTGTATAAATTGCAAGAGGTATTGCCCAATTTTCATAAAAATTCTGCAATATTTTCATAAACCTCCAGTGCGGTTAGGTATTTGTGTAGCTTTCTTGGGTAGTTATTCATCCAGTTTTCTATCTCTTGGATTTGCTCTTCGCTA
>JARGFC010000092.1:0-7731 GCA_038397925.1 Treponemataceae bacterium | reverse complement strand
AAAGCTTGGAGAAATAAATTCTTTAGGGATACGGGAACGTTGCAGCTGGAAGCCGAAAAAAGTTTTGGAAACATTGGAGCAAAGAATATACGCCTCCGATACTCAAAACCGTAAACACTATGAAGCATTCTATCATGTGCTGCTTTGGCGAAAAAAAAAGAGAAGTACCTCGGTCCCGGTATCTATGTCTCAGCGGGAATATTCCTACAAACCTTGATAGATTTTTTACAAGGAAAAATTCACTGACTGCTTTTGAGCAATAATTACCGGTGTACAGGAAACTTTCCTTTGAAATAGACAATGTCAATTCCTTTGGTATGGCTTTAATGGAAGATTTAAACATAAATTGTAAAAAATCTTATGATACTTATGTGTACCAATAAAAAATCAGAATGGACTAAACTTACTGAAAAGCTTGGACCTTTTTTGAATGATGAAACTGATTCTAATGCAAGGTGGAATACTGTTCGTTTGTGTTAATCAATTTGCCTTGTGTTTTATAATCTTGATTTACATCTATCAGTAGAGCCAATGTTATTTTAGTCGACTAAATTAACCTAAGCTTAAAATTCACAAAGATTTGATAAAACTACTTTTACGCTTGTTTGAAAACTAAAAAAACTAAGCATTGAAAAACAATCTTACAAAAACTAAACTACCGTTTCTGTAAGATTGTCATTATGTTGTAATGCTAAAGTCTAGCTTTTTGTCAACTTATTTTCAAAGCGAAAATCTTCTCAAAAAGCTACAGTCTAAAATTTAGCGTTTAATATTGGAAAAGCTTTTATACACAGCAGCTGGGTCATACATACCAGAACGGGTTTCGCCCTTGATGCTAGGAATATCCAAAACAATTCCGGGCTCAACCCAGTTAGGATCAGCAGCATCGGGGAGTTTGTCCTTGTTAGCTTCGTACAACACCTTCCACATAAAAGGATCGTTGTATACAGCAGGGTTTGCAGCGATGTTCCAAAGACAGTCTTTTTCGCCACGGAATGTTCGAATTGTGTATTGGCTTGGGAGAGTTAAAAATTCGGATTCGTCTCCCCTGACAACACTCAATGCGTCTAAAACTTGGTTGGCACAAAGAACAGCCACATCATACTTTTCATTTTGGAAAGCTAAACCACCTGCATTAAGAGCCTCTGTTGCTTGAGCAAAAGCTTCAGGTGAAGTTTTTTCGGCATTGTTCTTTTTTGCCCAAGTATAGCGAGTACGTGCTCGGTTCATCTGATTTTCAGCTTCTAATCTAGCAAGCATTTTTTGGATATATGCGTAAGATTTTGAAGCATAATCTTCAGCTTTTTTTGAATACTCAATAGATAAGGTGTAATCGCCTTCGTCAAAAGCTTGTTTTGCTAACTCGCTATAACGCCGACTTTCCCTTTGATATTCGTTATTGTCATACGATTGGGCTACAGTTGAATATACCAATGTTGTTAAAAGTAAAAATAGTGTTAATAATTTTTTCATCTCGTTTTCCCCTTATTGCTCTACACCTGTATCGCTCGGTGCGTTTTCAATTACAGGTTCTTCTGTCAGTTCTTCCGATTCTTCTAAGTCTATCATTTTATCGGTTTTTGTTGCCTCAGGAGTGTCTTCCATTAACGGTAAGATTTTATCGGCTTCTGCAGCAAGCTCAGAACTTATTTTTTGTTGCAGGCTTGCTTTTTCCATTGCTTTTTCAGCCTCTGCTCTAAGTACGCTAACCTTGTCAAATATATTTGTAAACTGCTCGTTGGCAACAACATATTTGGCTTGTGCATCTTTGTAATTTTTCTTGAGCTCAAAGGCTCTTGCTTCTTTGTAAAAATTATCAGCTATGTTGTATTCGTTTTTTGCAGCTTTGTTTGCCTTAATGTTATCACAATTTGCTTTTGATTTTGTAGCTGCATCGAAAGCAATTTTAACCCAAGCAACATAACCTTTTTCTAAAACACTTTCGTAATTTTGTACGGATGTCTTTGAATAATTCAAAGCTTGGTTTTCGTTTTTGTCAAAATTTTCGAGTGCTTTGATATAAGCAATTTCTGCATTTGAAAACTCTTTGGCACTTGCTCCCTCAAACTTTCGTTCTACGATATCTGATTTTGCAATATTTGCATCGTTTAAGTTTAAAAGAGTTTGAAACTTAGTGTTAGCTTTTGTTGCTACAGTTTTAGCCTGAGCATATTTGTTATTTTTAGCTGCGGTTTTTGCAGCATTAAAGTCCGCCTTTGCCGAGTTAAATTCTTTAGGAAAAGCCTTGTCAACCCCAAGCTTTGTACACTGTGCCATTAAACCATCAGCCTTTTTTAATTCAGCTTCGGCAACAGGTTTTGCTGGGTCTGCCTTTGGCTTTTCAACAGGTTTAGGCGTTTCTTTTTTTGGTTCAGGTTTTGGTGCAGGCTTTGGTTTAGGTACTGGCTTCGTTTCAGCCGGTGCCTTAGAAGTTGTTTCTTCGACTATCTCTACTTCTGTTTGTTGGACATCCTCTTCCTGCGTTGTCTTAGGTTCGCTTTTACACGAAAAAGCAAACAAAAGACTCACGAACAAAATTATCATAAAATTTTTTTTCATAAATCCCCCATAAAATAAATACTTAGGTAAAGCTACCATTTATTGAAAAAAAAATCAAGATGCAAGTTTAAAATTTTTTATAATATTTTTTAAACCATTCTGCAAACTTTTTTAAGCCTTCGTCCAAAGAAGTTTTTGGCTTCCAAGAAATTGCATTAAACAGCTTTGTATTATCAGCTGAAGTAAGATAAACATCACCGGGTTGCATTGGAAGGAAGTTTTTTTCTGCTTGTTTTCCTAAATGATTTTCTAGTAGGCTTATAAAGTCCAAAAGCTTTTCAGGGTTTTCGTTACCGATATTATAAATTTCAAAGGCAGCACTTGAACCGTTTTGAATCAACTTTTCACTTTTGGGCTTTTCTTTTGGTGGCTTGTCAGCGAGTAAAAGAATAGCTTGCACTACATCGTCAATATAAGTAAAGTCTCGCATCAAATTTCCATTGTTATAAACATCAATAGCCTTGTCTTCTGAAATTAATTTTGCAAATTTAAAATATGCCATATCAGGTCGTCCAAAGGGTCCATATACAGTAAAAAAACGCAAACCAGTCGTAGGAATTTTATATAGGTGGCTATAAGCGTGTGCCATAAGTTCGTTAGACTTTTTTGTGGCTGCATAAAGACTAATCGGAGCATCCACTAGAGCAGTCTCGGAATATGGCGATGGCGTGTTCAAACCATAGACAGAAGAACTAGATGCGAACAAAAAATGCTCAGGCTTGTACTTTCGAGCGATTTCTAAGATTGTCAAAAAGCCGTCTAAGTTTGATTCACCATAGGCAAAAGGATTTTCCAAACTATAACGCACACCCGCCTGTGCCGCTAAATGAATAATTCGATGAGGTTTTGCTTTGTCAAAATGTTCGGCAAAAATTTTATCAATAACAGGAAAATCTTTTAAATTTTTGTGATAAAATTTAAAACCTGAAAAATTTTCCAGTTCTGCAAGTCTTGCCCTCTTTAAGTCCTGAGAATAATAATCGTTGACAGAATCAATCCCAACAACCGCTTCGCCTTTTTCCAGCAACACCTTTGAAAGTGAATAGCCTATAAAACCTGCAACTCCAGTAACAAAATATAGCATATAAAGTATTGTATTTGTAAATCGTTTTTTGTCAATAGAGTGAGATTTTTTACAATTATTTTTTAATTAACATTTGTAAGACATACCGTGCCTTGCGAAAACCTTCCCGCCACGGATGGCGGGCTAGTGAACAAAGCAACGGCGATGTTTTGCAACAAGCAAAGTATTCAAGGTTGCAAAACTCGACCACCTTAAAAAAACAAGGACGTTTTTTTAAGGTGAGCCGTAGAACACCAATAAAACTCGCTGGTAGAAAGAGCAGAACGCAAATTAAACGCTAAAGCGTAAACTTCACAAAAAACTCAACGCTAGAAAATACTTATTTCGCTCGCAAATAGGCTAAAGTTTTAAAAGTAAGGCAAGATAAATCTATAGTTAGTTGCTGTCTAAAACCTGCATATTTATAAGCGGGAACGCCCAATACCAGCATCTACTATTTTAAGGGACTTAAACATTTTTTAGATTTTTATTACAATGTGTGCGTGAAAGATTTTATTTTAGTTTTAGATACATATGGTTTAATTTACAAAAGCTATTATGCGTTTTATCGCAATCCCTTGGTAACGAGAGAGGGAAAAAATGTTTCGTCTGTTTATGGTGTTTTTAATTCTTTATTGCAATTAATAGAAAAATATAATCCTTCTGTAATTCTTGCAACGCTTGATTCGATAGGTCCTACTTTCCGCCACGAAAAATATCCTGAGTATAAAGCAAATCGGGAAAAAACTCCTGACGACCTTCACGAACAAATTCCAATCATTGAAAATATTTTACAAGCAATGAAAGTGCAAACTCTCCGAAGCAATGGTTTTGAAGCAGATGATATAATTGCAACAATTGCAAACGAAACTAAAAAACAAAAAAAAGAAATTTATATTTTTTCGACAGATAAGGATTTATTGCAATTGATAGACGATTCTGTTTTTTTAGTTCGCAGTGATAAAATGAGCAATTTAAAAATTTTCAAAACAGAAGATATTGAATTGGAGTGGGGAGTGCGTTCAGAGCAAATTTTGGATTTGCTTTCATTAACGGGTGACAGTGCGGATAATGTAAAAGGTGTTGAAGGCATCGGAATAAAAACTGCACAAAAGATTTTAAACAATTATAATAGTGTTGATGAACTTTTTTCTAAAATAGATGAAGACAAAGTTTTAACTAAAAATGTAAAAGAAAAACTAATCAATGGCAGAAAAAGTTTTGAGCAAGCTAAAGATTTAATTAAGCTAGAAAAAAATGTTCCTATAGAATTTAGTCTTAGCAAAACAAATTTTGATTTTGCAAGTGCGGCAAAAAAACTTGCTGACGCACAAATCCCTTCGCTTGCAAAAAAGTTTGAAAAGCTTTCTGGGAAAAAAGTTTTGGATAAAGCTTCGCAAGTTGATGCAAGTGAAACAAGTAAAGCAAAAACCATCACTACCGAAAAAAAACCAGCGACTGCAAAAAAGAAAAGCTCACCTAAAATAATTCTCAGTCCTTTGCAAAAAATTGCGATGAGCGAAAAAAATAATTTTGCTATAAATGCAAATGTGGAGCTTATTTCTAAAGCAAGCGAGCTTGAAAAAATATTTGCAAAAAACAAAGACAAAAACTTTTTAGCTTTTTACTTTCAAATAGATGACGAAACTAAACCTATAACTGAACAAGGACTTGCGAGTCTTGCTTTTTCATTTGATAAAAATCAAGTTTACATAATTGAAAATGTTGCAAAGGCAAAGCTTGAAAATGAAGAGCTTAATCTTTTTGAAGAAAAAACAGATGTAGAAATTTTAAAAGTTTTAACTAAGTTTTTTGCTGAAACACAAGCTACTCTTTTGATTCACGATGCGAAACCAAGCTTGCAAGTTTTAAAACATCTTAGCTTAATTAAAAATTATAATATAAAAATTTTTGATACGAGTCTTGCTGCTTGGGTTTTACAAAGTTCATTGAATAATTATTTAATCGAAACTATTGCAAGGTTTGTTTACAATTTTAAATTTATAGAATATAAAAAAATTTCAAAGGGTAAAAAATCTTTTTACGAAATAGAAAAGAAAACAGCACGAGAGTATTTAACTCAAAATGTATTATTAACATTTAATTTTTATGAACTTTTTTCTAAAAGCTTAAAAGAAAACGAGCTTGAAAAAATATATAATGACATTGAGTTAAAACTTTTACCTATTTTGTGCAAGATGGAAGAACACGGTATTTATCTTTCGGTAAAAGAGTTAAATGATTTTTCAGCATCAATAGATAACGAAATTAAAAAACTTGAAAAAGCAATTTACGAATTTGCAGGTTATGAGTTTAACATCGCTTCACCAAAACAACTTCAAGTAGTTTTATTTGATGAACTAAAATTAAAACCTCTTAAAAAAATAAAGACGGGCTTTTCTACTGATGACGCTACACTTGAATCTTTGATCAATGATCATCCGATTATTTTTTTAATTGTCAATTATCGAAAGCTTACAAAACTTCAGTCAACTTATGCAGTCGCCTTGCCTAAACTTGTTGACGAAAATAATTTTATTCACACAACTTTTTTACAAACAGGAACGGCGACAGGACGCCTTTCCAGCAAAGATCCCAACTTACAAAACATTCCAATTCGTGATGAGATTGGACGAAAAATTCGTCACGCCTTTTATGCCACTAAGGGAAGAGTTTTGCTTACAGCAGATTATTCACAAATTGAGCTTGTTGTTTTGGCACATCTTTCACAAGACAAGGCTTTATGCGAAGCCTTTACCTCAGGGCTTGATGTCCACGCAAAAACTGCAAGTTTGATTTTTCATACAAGTGTTGAAAATGTTTCGAGTGAAATGCGGAGCATTGCAAAGGTAATTAACTTTGGTGTAATATATGGTATGAGTGCTTTTAGGCTTGCAAACGAATTAAAAATCCCGCGTAAAACTGCAAGCGAGTTTATTGAACATTACTTTAAAAATTATAATGGTGTTACAAAGTTTTTAGAAAGTATGAAAGTTTTTGCAGAGGAAAATGGTTATGTCGAAACGATTACAGGGCGTCGACGTTATATTCCTAACATCAACAATAAAAACAAAACGGTCAAAAATGCAGCCGAGCGAATTGCAATCAATAGTCCCATTCAAGGTAGTGCCAGCGACATCGTAAAACTTGCAATGATAGAAATGGATAAAAAAATAAGCGAACAAAAACTTGATGCAAATCTTTTACTTCAAGTTCACGATGAGTTAATTTTTTCATGCAACGAAAGCGAACAGGATAAATTGAAAGCTCTTGTAAAAGAAACTTTGGAATCGGTTATAAAACTTTCAGTGCCTTTACGAGTGAGCATTGAAGTAGGAAAATCTTGGGGTGACTTTCACTAACTTTATTTTATAAATCTGTATTGAAGTTTTTTATTTGAGGAATTTATTTTATGAAAAAAATAATAATCGGCTTGGTGGGAACTTCAGGAAGCGGAAAAAATGAAGTGGCAAAATGTTTTTCAAAGCGAGGCTGTTTTATAATTGATGCGGATCTTATCGGAACGGAAACCTTGTACGAAAACGAAAAAAAAATTATTCAAATGTTTGAAAACTATTCTGCAAAAATAAAAGATGTTCACGGAAATTTAAACAAAAAAGAATTTGCGAAACTCCTTTTTTCGAATCCCAAACTTTTAAACATTCACGAAAAATTTTTGCTTCCGTTAATTGAAAAAAAAATCCGCAATATTATAAATAATGCAAAAGAAAAACTTATAGTTTTAAACGCTCCAACCTTGCATAAAACAAAGCTTATAAATGACACGGATTTTTTTGTTTATGTAAATGCAAATTATTTTTTAAGATTGCTACGTGTAAAAAAAAGAGATGCTCGTCCTTTGAAAGATATTATTTTGCGTTTTAAAAATCAAAAAGTTTTTTTTACTGCCTACAAAAATACAAACAAAAAAATTTACATTATAAAAAATAATTTTAGTAAAAAACATTTGCAGAAAAAAGTTGATAAGATTTTGGAAAGCGAAGAACAGCTCAAAAAACTCGCAAAATAATTTTTACTAGTTTGGAGTTCTTAGTGGGAAAGCTAGAGCGAGGAGCGTAGCTCTGGCTCGCTTACGGACAAGAATTTTT
>JARGFC010000091.1:0-14281 GCA_038397925.1 Treponemataceae bacterium | reverse complement strand
TTGTTCTATATATAATAATAGTTAAAAAAGTTTCACCTTGAAAAAATGTCCATATTTTTTCAAAGCGGTTAAGTTTTGCAACCTTGAATACTTTGTTTGTTGCAAAACATCGCTGTTGCTTTATACTAATTCGCCGTCCGTAGCGAGATAGATAAGTGTTTTTACGAAGTTTACGTTCCAGCGTTTAACTTGCGTTCTGTTCTCATCGCTTTGAGTTTCATTGGTGTTCTACGGCTTGCTTAAGCGGGAATTTTTGTGCACAAAAATTCCCGCCCAACTTTGCCAGATTTGCGTTGTAGCACATCGCAAAGTTTAAGACCCTGAGTTATCCAAGACGAAGGGATAAGCGTTTTTCGCAGGGCACGGATAAGTCTTACAAATGTTAAAGCACAATTCACTAAACCGCCGTCCGTGGCGAGAATGGCTATTTTCTAAAATAAGGACAAGTCGTACAAAATTATAAAAGGTAACACAAAACCTTAAAAAAGCTCTTGAAAATTTTTTTCAAATAGACTAATATTATGTTATGTCAGCTCTGAAGTAGTAAAGTTCATCTACTTTATCTGATGAGAACTAAAAATGATAAAATCAGGAGTGTGTATGAAAAAGTTTTCTAAAACTTTGGCGGCTTTTTTTGCAGTTGCGAGCAAGCTTATTCTTTTTGCTTTAGTGTTTGCATCTTGCGGAAAAGAGGATGAAAAAACGAATTTAATGGTCGGTATGGTAACGGACACGGGTACCATTGATGATAAGTCTTTCAATCAAGGGACTTGGGAAGGTATTAAGCGTGCCGAAAAAGAGCTAGGTATAAAGTGCAGATACTTAAAACCAGCGGGAACAACTGAAGCAGATTATATGAAAGAAATTTCAAATCTTTATGATGCGGGATATAAATTTATTGTTTGTCCCGGCTTTAAGTTTGAAGTAGCGGTTTTCAAAGCACAAGAAAAATATAAGGACGCAAAGTTTGTTATTATTGACGGCTATGCACATCCTGCAGACTCGTTTGAGCCACAAAATGGTCCTAACACAATTGGGATAAGCTTTTTGGAAAACGAGTGTGCATTTTTGGCAGGCGTTGCTGCCGCTTTACAAGTGAAAGAGGGTTCTTTTGGCTTTATCGGTGGAATGGAAATTCCTCCTGTACAAAAATTCAACTGGGGCTGGCAACAGGGAATTAAGTATGCGAATGAAAACTTGGGAACAAATATAGAAATAAAAGAGGAAAACTTTGTTTATCAAGGAACTTTTTCAGATATAGCGGCAGGTCAACAAATTGCGGCTTTAATGTACGATAGAGGAGTTACGGCAATTCACGTCGCTGCAGGTGGTGTAGGTGTCGGTGTTATCAATGAAGCTAAAACGAGAGCACAAACAGGGCAAAAAGTTTGGGTGGTCGGTGTTGACGTAGACCAATACGATGAAGGGCTTATTGATGATGGGTCTTCAATAATTTTAACATCTGCAATGAAATACTTGGATAAAGCGTCGTACGATATGATTAAAGATGAGTTAGACGGGACCTTTAAAGGTGGTGAGTCACTGTTATTTTCAGTAAAAGACAACGGTGTTGGAATTCCAAAAAACAATCCAAACCTTTCACCTGAAGTACAACAAAAAGTACAGGCAATCTTTGAAAAGCTAAAATCAGGGGAAATTGTTGTCAGTACAGAACAAGGGGATTTGTTTAGGTAAAATTGTGTGCTTTCACATTTTTGAAAACAATTTATTTAAAAGCCCTATTGTGCGTAATCTGTTGACGAATTTTGTTGACTTGTTAAATCGATTTAAAAGAAAAGGATACGTGTAATGGGGCATAAATCATCTGACTATGTAATTGAAATGAAAGACATTCGCAAGGAGTTTCCCGGAGTTGTCGCAAACGATGGGGTTACCTTGCAAGTGAAACTGGGTGAAATTCATGCGGTTTTAGGTGAAAACGGAGCAGGCAAATCCACATTGGTAAGTATGCTCTTCGGTTTGTATCGTCCCGATAGCGGCGAGATTTTTGTCAAAGGAAAAAAGGTTGATATTACTTCGCCGAATGATGCTTGTGCTTTGGGTATCGGAATGGTGCATCAGCATTTTAAACTTGTTCAAAACTTTACAGTAACGGAAAATATTATTCTCGGTAGCGAAGATAGTTTTTTGTTGAACCGAAAACGCAACGAACAAAAAATAAAAGCTTTAAGTGACAAATACGGCTTATTTATTTCTCCGCGTGCAATTATTGAGGATATAACGGTTGGAATGCAGCAAAGAGTTGAAATCTTAAAAATGCTGTATCGAGATGCCGATATTTTAATTTTTGATGAACCGACAGCAGTTTTGACACCACAAGAAATTTCAGACCTTATGCAAATTATGCGAAATCTGGTGTCTGAAGGCAAGGCTATTATTTTAATAACTCATAAACTGCAAGAAATTTTGGATGTTGCCGACCGTTGTACAATTATCCGAAAGGGAAAACTTATTGATGTTGTGAATATTGCCGAAACAACAAAAAATGAACTTGCGGCAAAGATGGTTGGACGCCCTGTTGATTTTAAAGTTCCGAAAACACCTGCAAAGTGTGGTAAAACTGCACTAAAAATAAGAAATCTCAATGTTTTAACAGATAAAAAACTTCCTGCTGTCAGTGGTTTTTCATTGGAAGTTAAGTTTGGAGAAATTGTTGGTATTGCGGGGGTGGACGGAAATGGGCAGAGTGAGTTGGTGTTTGCACTTTCAGGTTTGTTACCCGCTGAGTCGGGGACTGTTGTGTTGAACGAAATTGAAATTTCTACACTTTCCGTGCGAAAGCGAAACGAAGCGGGTTTGGGGCATATTCCTGAAGACAGACAAAAATATGGCTTGATTTTACAATATTCGATTGCTGAAAATATGGTTATGAAATCCTATTATACAGATACCTTTCAAAATAATTCCTTTTTGAAAAAAAATGTAATAAATGATTTTGCACAAGAAATAGTGGAAAACTTTGATGTTCGTTCGGGAATGGGAATTGCTTCAAAAGCGGGACAACTTAGTGGTGGTAACCAGCAAAAAGCCATTTTAGGCAGAGAAATTGCATTAGATCCACAAGTTTTGATTGCGGTGAATCCCGCTCGAGGCTTGGATGTAGGTGCGGTTGAAGCAGTGCATAAAGAAATTATAAAATATCGGGATAGCGGGAAGGCAGTTTTGCTTATTTCTTTTGAGCTGGATGAAATTTTTAATTTGTCGGATAGAATTGCGGTTATGCATCGCGGAAAACTTTCGAAGTTAATAAAGCCTGAAGAAACTACCGCAGAGGAAATAGGCTTATTGATGGCAGGTATGGGGGAAATGGAAAATGAGCAAACGCATTTTGGCGAATAAAAAGCTTTCAGAAAATCAGTTTGTTATTGGTATATCGGCTGTGTTTTTAGGCTTGTTCGCAGGGGCTATTTTAATGTTGCTACTTGGTGAAAATCCTTTGTCGGCTTTTTATTATCTTTTCAAAGGCGGACTTATGAACATTGAACGGATTGGGAATTCTTTAGCAACTGCCACAATTTTAGTCTTAACCGGGCTTTCTATTAGTTTTGCTTTTAAGACTGGACTTTTTAATATTGGAGCTGCGGGACAGATGCTCATCGGGGGATTGCTCGGAACATATATTGCCTTGACTTGGGTTTTGCCTCGTCCGCTTATGCTTATTGTTTTGATACTTGCGGCTATGATTGGCGGAGCTTTGTGGGGCTTACTTCCCGGTGTTTTAAAAGCTTTTTTTAATGTACACGAAGTTGTTTCTACAATTATGATGAACTGGATTGCATACTGGGTAGTTTATTATGCAGTGCAAGGACATCTTAAAAGTGAGGGCATCGAAACAGAAAGTCGTGCAATTGCTGAAATTAATACCTTGCGTTCTACTTGGCTTTCAAATATTTTTCAAAGTGAATATATAAACTATGGAATAATTTTAGCAATAATTGCTATTTTTTTAATACGAATTATTTTGGACAAAACAACCTTGGGATTTGAATTAAAAGCGGCGGGCTATAATAAAGATGCCGCAAAGTATGCAGGGATAAATGTTAATCGAAATATAAGTTTTTCTATGATGATAGCAGGTGCTTTGTCGGGCTTGGCAGGGTTAACATATTATGTAGGTTATTCACTTAATATGCAAGTTGGTGTAATGCCTTCGCAGGGTTTTGATGGAATTGCGGTTGCACTTCTTGGAGCAGGAAGCTCCATCGGGGTAGCTTTTAGTGCAACTTTTTTTGGGATACTTCATGTGGGAAAGGGCTTTATGAGTGCTAACGCATCAGTACCACCAGAAATTGCTGACGCGATTATTGCTGTGATTATTTATTTTACAGCAACAAGCTTATTGATTAAACGCTTTTGGGAAAAAATATCAGACACATCATTTGCAAAAAAGATTTCGAAGCGATTTCATAAAAAACAAGATTTGAGGAGTTAATATAATGTGGCATATTTTAACTTTAATATTTCCGTATGTCCTTGCTTACACAGCACCTCTTTTAGTGGTTACACTTGGCGGACTTTATAGCGAGCGTAGCGGTGTCGTAAATTTAGGGCTGGAAGGTTTAATGCTGATAGGTTCTTTTGCTGCAGCCCTTTCAATTACATTTTTGGAAAAAATTGTGCCCCCAGCTTTGCTAATTCCAACAGGACTTTTAATTGCTATGATTTTGGGTGTCTTGTGTTCTTTACTTCACGCCTTTGCCTCAGTTACTTTAAAAGCAGACCAGATTATTAGTGGAACTGCGATCAATATGATGGCTGCTACTTTAACAATTTATATTGCTCGCTCACTTTTAGGCTCAGGTAATGTAAGAGTTAATACAATTTTAAGAAAAGAAATTCCGCTACTTTCCAAGATCCCAATAATCGGACAGCTATTTTTTTCTCAAAGTTATTGGACAACATGGCTTATTTTAGCACTTTTAGTATTTTCGTGGTTTTTGTTGTATAAAACATCCTTTGGATTACGCTTGCGTGCTTGCGGTGAGCATCCAGCGGCTGCAGCAAGTTCCGGTATAAATGTCCACAAAATGCGATATTTCGGTGTATGTGCAAGTGGAGCCTTATCGGCACTGGGCGGAGCCGTGATTTTAGTAACCTACTCAGGTGAATTTAACGGTAGCGTAGACGGCTTGGGATTTTTAGCTCTAGCAGCACTTATTTTTGGACAATGGAAACCTCTAGGGATATTAGGAGCAGCTTTTTTCTTCGGCTTTGCAAGAACTGTCGCAAATGTTTCCCAAGTTATCCCTGCATTGAGCGGTATCCCTGCAGTTTGGTTAAAAATATTCCCGTATGTCGCAACCTTACTTGCATTAGTAATTTTTAGTAGCCATTCAGTCGCACCAAAGGCAACAGGCGAACCATATTAGTTTGGCGTTCAAGCTTTGCAATATGGAAAAGATTTAACCAATATAAGACTATCCTTACTTTTCTAAAATCGTTTATCCGCTCACTTCGGATGGGTGAGCGGTCTGTAACTTAACGAATGAGTTATAACGCAAATCTGGCAACGCAGGCGGGAATTTTTTTCTACAAAAAATTCCCGCTTAAGCAAACCAGAGCTACGCTCCTCGTTAAAGTATCAACAGACGATATTTTAATACCCACAATTTCTGTTTTGAAAATTTTACATAAAATATTTTAAAACGATAGATTTTTTTTTGAAAATGTTTTATAATGGTTGCTAAACTGGAGTTGTTATGTACGAATCTGTAGACCCAAAAGTAGATTTTCCAAAACAAGAAGAAGAGATTTTGGAATTTTGGGAAAAAAATGATGTTTTTAAAAAGTCGATTGAAAATCGCGAAGATTGTGAGGATTTTGTTTTTTTTGACGGACCGCCTTTTGCGACGGGCTTGCCGCACTTTGGGCATTTTGTGCCTTGTACGGTCAAGGATGTAATTCCACGATATAAAACTATGAAGGGAATGAAAGTGGAACGCCGTTTCGGCTGGGACTGTCACGGACTTCCTGTTGAAAACTTAATCGAAAAAGAGCTGGGCTTTAATTCCAAAACCGATATTGACAAGTTTGGAGTTGCGAATTTTAATGATGCTTGCCGTGCTAGCGTTTTGCGATATACAAAAGAGTGGGAAACTACGATAAATCGTTTGGGTCGTTGGGTTGATTTTAAAAACGACTATAAAACTATGGAAAACGATTATATGGAAAGCATATGGAATGTATTTAAGCAACTTTGGGATAAGGGCTTGATTTATGAAGGAAACTATATTCTGCCATATTGTCCACGTTGTTCGACAGTGCTTTCAACTCACGAATTAAATTTAGGTGGGTATAAACAAGATAACGATCCCGCAATTACGGTTCGTTTTAAAGTGAAGTTTGCACTTAAAGGTTCTGCATTTGAAACCTTGTTAAAAAAAGAAAATATTTCACTAGAAAATCTTTACTGCTTGGCTTGGACAACTACGCCTTGGACTCTGCCTTCAAACTTAGGACTAGCAGTCGGTGCCGACATTGATTATAGTTTAGTTCAATATAAAGGCGACTTATACTTTTTAGCTGAAAATAGAATACCCAGTTATTTTGAAACTGAAAAAAAGGACAAACACTGCGATTGTGGATGTTCTGACTTTATGAAAAGCGATATAGTAACAATCCTAAAATGTAAGGGTAAAGATTTAGACGGTTTATGTTATGAGCCTTTATTTCCATATTTTTTACACCTTTCCGTAAAAGAAGACGGCACTTCTAACGATGCTGGTCGTGGGGCTTTTCGTTTACTTTTAGCTGACTTTGTTTCAACCGAAGACGGCACGGGAATCGTGCATTTGGCACCGGGCTTCGGTGAAGACGACAATAAGGCTTTTAAGGATTCAGGTGTGCCGACCGTTTGCCCGATTGATGCAGAGTGCAAATTTACAAATGAGGTTTCTGACTACGAGGGGCTTTTTGTAAAATCAGCCGATAAACAAATAATTGATAGATTAAAAAACGAGGACAAACTATTTAAACGCGATCAAATTACGCACTCATATCCACATTGTTGGCGTTGTGATAGTCCACTTATTTACCGAGCTGTTGGCAGTTGGTTTGTTGCTGTCGAAAAATTCCGTGATAAAATGATTGCCGCAAACAAGCAAATTAACTGGCAACCTGCACATATAAAGGAAGGACGATTTGGGAAATGGGTTGAAGGAGCGAGAGACTGGGCAATTAGCCGAAACCGATATTGGGGAAATCCTATTCCTATTTGGGTTTGCGAGTCCTGTGGAAAACAGCATTGTGTTGGAAGCCGTGAAGAGCTAGAAAAACTTTCGGGTAAAAAAATACACGACTTACACAAGCAATTTGTTGACGAGATAACAATTCCTTGCGAATGCGGTGGCACTATGAAACGAGTTCCTGAAGTACTTGACTGTTGGTTTGAATCGGGTTCTATGCCTTATGCTCAAGTGCATTATCCCTTTGAAAACAAGGAACATTTTGAAAAACATTTTCCTAGTGATTTTATCGCTGAAGGTATCGACCAAACGCGTGGTTGGTTTTATGTGCTTTTAGTTTTATCGACGGCTCTTTTTGACCGACCACCTTTTAAAAACTGTATTGTAAATGGTTTGGTACTTGCAAATGACGGTCGCAAAATGTCTAAGTCGTTAAAAAATTACACCGACCCTGTGGAAGTTATAAATAACTTTGGAGCAGATGCTTTGAGGCTCTTTTTGCTAAACTCACAAGTTGTAAAAGCAGAAGATCTAAAATTTTCAGATGAAGGTGTGCGAGATGTTTTAAAAAACATTTTAATACCATTTTGGAATAGCTATAGTTTTTTTGTTACATATGCAAATATCGATAATTTTGAAAGCAAAAGTGAAATGAGTTTAGAAGACTTTAAAGCTTTGACAAACCCTCTTGACTTATGGATTTTGTCAATGGCAGAAAAACTTATTCTCAGTGTAACAAAATCTTTAGACGAATACAATTTACCAAATGCAATTGAACCTCTTGTTGCCTTTATCGACCTTTTGAACAACTGGTATATTCGTCGTTCACGAAGACGCTTTTGGAAAAGTGATAACGACAACGATAAACTAAACGCATATAAGACGCTTTATTCGGTGATAAAAAAGTTTATACTTGTAGCAGCACCGATTATTCCTTTTATAACGGAAAGTATTTGGCAGAATTTGCGAGTTAAAACCGATACTATTTCGGTACATTTGTCCGATTATCCTGTTTACAATGTAGCTTTTAGAAATGAGGAGCTTGAGTTTAAAATGGAAACTGTCCAAAAGGCAATTTCGATGGGGCGGGCATTGCGAAATCAATATAATTTAAAAACACGACAACCGCTAAAATCCGTTGAAATTGTAACGCGTAACGAAGCTGAAAAAAATGTTTTACTCGAAATGAAAGACAGTGTTATGGACGAGCTTAATGTTAAAGATGTAATTTTTCATAATCGTGAGGATGAGCTTGTTTCGTATTCTGCAAAGCCAAACTTTCGCATTTTAGGAAAAGAGTTGGGTGCGTCAATGAAAAAAGCCGCCAAGATTATTGAAGCACTAGAAAGTGATGCTATTCAGTCGATTGTCGAAGGAGCGACTCTTTCTTGCGAGGTTGACGGAAAAACATTTTCGTTAAATGCAGAAACGCTTGTGATCAATCGGCACGAAAAAGAAAACTTTAAAGTTGTGAATGAAGGTACGCTCACTGTCGCCTTGAACACAGAAATAAACGAAGAGCTTTTGTTTGAAGGTTATGCTCGAGATTTGATTCGTGGTATTCAAAATTTGCGAAAGGATAGTGGGTTTGATGTGGTGGATAGAATTGCCTTACAAGTTTGGGCTGAAACATCTGACACAAATTCGGACTTACAAAAAGCTTTTAAAGAACATAAGTCGGAAATAATGGAAGAAACGCTTGCATTGAAAGCTGACTGGTGCAAAGAAAAGCCAAAAGGCACAACAAATATTGCAAGCGTCGAAACGGACGAAAAAATTTGGGGAATTGCCGTTTGTAAATTAAGTTAAAATATATGAAAGATTTTATTAAATTTAAATCGGATGTAGCATTTTTTGTGAGGGAGTTTTTTCGAAAACATAATTATTTGGAAGTAGATACACCGATGTTTTCGAAGTATATAATTCCTGAAAGTTCGATTGAAGTTTTTTCTACTGAAGAGAGCAACTTGCAGAAGGAAAAATATTTTTTAGTCCCTTCACCTGAAGTTCATATTAAAAAACTTTTAGCAAAATATGACTGCTCTATTTTTTCACTTTCGCATTGTTTTCGAGCGGGCGAAAGTCAGGGGCGATTACACAATCCAGAATTTACAATGTTGGAATATTACACGGTGGAGGCGGATTATTTGGATTCGCTTAAAATTACGGAAAAGCTATTTTCGTTTTTAGTGAAAAGCTTGCGTGAAAATTCTTTGCTGGACAAAAAAACGGCTGTTGCTTTCAATGAAAAATCTTTGTATATTAGTATGGATGACGCTTTTGCTAAGTATGCGAATTTTTATCTTTCAGAAAATCAAAAATATGAGGACTTGCTTGCAAAAGTAAAGGATTTGAACTTGTCCGTGGGAAACTTGGAAACTTATTCTTATCAAGATTTGTATGAGTTAGTTTTGGTTTCCTGCCTTGAGCCGAATTTACCAAAGAATAGACTTGTGGTTTTGATGGATTATCCTGCTGTTAGTTCTACGCTTTCTAAGCACAAAATTGTAAACGGTATGGAAGTTACGGAGCGTTGGGAGCTTTATTTCAATGGTGTAGAACTTGCAAATTGCTATAGCGAATTACGCGATGCGTCAAAAGTGGATGAGTTTTTCGCAGATGAAATAAAAAAACGAAAAGAAAAAGGCTTTAGTGAAATTGTTCCACCCCCTAATTTTGCAAAAACCTGTGCCACAATGCCAAGGTGTTCTGGTGTTGCGATGGGCTTTGATAGACTTTTGATGTTATTGGCTGGTAGAAAAAGTATAGAAAGCTTTTAAGATGCCAGTGCATTTTTAACAACTAGCAAAATCTTTTGTTGGTTGTTATACTGTTTTTCTCAGAAGTCGTAAAACGCTTTGTACTTGCACGCTGTCAGTGGCGGGAAAGCTCCAACGGGGAGCGTAGCTCTGGTTCGCTTACGGTTAGGAATTTTTGTGCGTCAAAAATTCCTAACCCGACTTTGCCAGATTTGCGGAAAAAGCTCATCGCTAGTTTAAGACCTTGAGTTATCCGACACGAAGGGATAAGCGATTTTCGCAAATAAGCCTAAGTCTTACAAATGTTAATTTTTAGTCAACATTTATTACAACAAATTTATAGCGGTTGTTTTCTTCTCGTATCCATTTAATATCTTGGACAATAACTTCGCCCGGTTTTGTTAGTTCTAGCTCCACTTTGCGTCCAGCTCCGACAAGTTCAATTTTGGCAGCGTTTCCATTTGAAGCCCAAATTCTAAAACCATTGTCGGCTCGTATCGAAATGCTTGCATTTTTTTGGTAGTAAAACTCTTTGCGTTCTCTGCGGTCTATTTCATAGCGGAATAAACAATAGCCACGAAAGGTTACATTCATTGTTACGGGGAAGGCGGAAGGTCCTTCAAAAATAGTTGTGTAGTTTTGTGCAATACTTGTAAGTGCAATGTTGGACGCATTTTGCTCGCCAATATTTTGTCCCGTGTTAATGATTAGCAATGCACCTTTTGTAACATCATTTTTGTCTATGTCTCCTAGGGCAATTTCGATATCTGCTACCGTGTCATCGTTTAAATCAATTTTACGACTTTCGCCCAAACGCACAATTTGCGTTCCAAGTTTTTCAGTTTTAAGTTCAAGCTCGCCAAGCGTTTTTTGAACCGCAAAAGTATATTCTGTATCATCGATTTTTACAGAAAAAGTATCACCTTCAAAAAAGCGTTGTTCATAGTGAGCCTCAGAAATTTCATAGTTTTTACTTTGGTTTGTTTCAATTACTGTTGTTTTGGCAGGAGTTTCAACTTCGTTTGGCGTAGCGTTTGTTTTATCGTCAGATTTTCTTTTAAAAGCACCACGAGCAAAAAAAATAATTCCACCAAGCACGGCAAGTGCTAAAATAATTGCCAGCCCAATGAGCAAGGGCTTTTTGTTAGAGGGTTCTTTACTTAAGATAACTTCTTGTGGGATTGCAGATTCTTGGAGTTTAGTTTGTTTATAAAGCTTTATAATTTCTTCTTCATCTAAACCCAAATATTTAGCATAATTGCGTAAAAAACCTAGAACATAAGTTTCAGCAGGAAAATCATCATGGTTATCATTTTCCAAGCCTATTAAAAAGATTTTAGAAATATTTGTATCTCGGGTTGCTTGTTCTAAATCAATACCCTTTTTTTTTCGTGCTTCAATTAAAATTTGACTTATTTCTTCCATTTATTAAATTCCTAAACTATTCAGTATATAAAAAATTATTTATACGCTCGCCTGTCGGTGGTGTGTACATAAAGGCTGTGTCGGGAATTCCTCCATTGATTTTATAGTCTGTGTAATCAAAAGTTATTTTGCTACCAGACGCGGGCCAAGCTTCTACCCTTCGAATAAGTTTTGTATCGGGAGAAACTAAAAGACGAATTTTTCTAAATGTTTCGCTAGCGTTCCTGCGGTTTAGTATCAAGGCAACTACCATTTCCGAAGAACCACTTTCTAAAGGAATTGCATCGGGACCTGTTTCATAGGCTATTGTGTAAGAACGCTTTATCAAATTTAAGCCCGTCGATGATGCTAAATTTGAACTTGTAACTCCGCCACCGTCCACTGTTTGTGAAAGAGTTGTCCGATTGGACGGAACATAAATTGTCAACTCTGTACCTGTAAATACAATTGTTTGCTCAGCAGGAACAGAAAAATCAATTCGCAGCATTTCTGGTAACTTAAACTTTACCGTTCCTATAGAAGTATTTCCACCTTGCGTAATTTTTATCGAGGCAGTATAATCCGAAATCTTTGAATATTCTTCCGACATTTTTGAAAAAAACACAGAAGCTGTTGTTATGTTTTGCGCATATAGATTAAAACTCGCAAATAGGATAATTGTAAAAATAAATTTTTTCATCGCAAATATTATATTAAAAATAAATTTTTTAGTCAAGCCACTAATGAATAATTTTGTTTTCAACACAAATAACATCTCTACTTTAATATAAACACCTACAGTTTTATTATTATAAATTTTTCAAAAACTTCAATATAAAGAAAATAAAGAGCCCTTTACTTTTTTAATATTATTTTATACAATGTAGGCAATTATGTTTTTAGATAACTACCCTTGCACAAGCTCTAGCTTTGCTCATTCTCGTGTTTTTAAAGGTTTGAGCTCAGCCCCAGCTATTTTGTTGTTACACGGATTTATGGGGTCACCTTACGATTTAGTTTGGATAGGCAAACAGCTTAACGAAGCAGGATATACGATATACATTCCACGCTTGCCCGGACACGGTACAAATAGCAAAGACTTTTTAGCAAGCAATTGGCAGGCTTGGCTACGCGCGGTTTGTGATGTTTACATTAACATATCGGCTATGCACGAGTCGGTTTTTGTGGCAGGGTATTCAATGGGAGGCTTACTTGCAAGTTTGCTGGCGGCACATTTTAATCCTGAAAAGTTGATTTTATTTGCCCCCGCTTTTTTGACAAAGGATAAAAGAATTGCTCTTGCTCCTGTGGCAAAATTTTTTGTAAAAACCTTGCCCTTATCAATAACAAAATCTTACGATGATGCTGAGTTTCAAAAGGCTCAAAAAGATTATCTTGGAATAGTATATGTACCAAAACTTGCTGACCTTTTAAAGCTAATGAAGTTAGCAAAAAAAACATTGGATTATGTTAAAGCGGAAACCTTAATTTTGCTTTCCGAAAAAGATAATCTTGTGCCAATTGAAGTTAAAGATTTGTTAAACGAAAGGCTAAAAGCCCAAAAAGAATTTGTAATTCTAAAAGAAAGTTCGCACGCTTTAACAGACGGAGCAGAGCGAGAGGAAGTTGTAAAAAGCGTTATTGAGTTTTTAAAAATATAAAACAAAAAAATTTAATAAAAATTAATAGGAGATTTTTATGGATTTACGATATACAGTTGAGTTTATAAAAAAGCTAATCAGTATCCACAGCCCAACAGGATACACTGACAAAGCTATAGACTTTTTGGAAGATGAGTTGAAAAAACTCGGTGTGTCATACAAACGAATGCTCAAAGGCAGCATAGCGGCAACAATTGAGGGAGCTGACAAAAGCAAATCCCGCATTATTACCGCCCATGTTGATACACTCGGAGCGATGGTTCGGGAAATTAAAAGCAATGGCTGGCTTAAGCTTATAAACATAGGTGGCTTTCCGATGAACAACATCGAGGGTGAAAACCTTTTTGTTATAACCCGCGAAGGCAAACTTATCAGCGGGACGGGTTTACCAACAAAGGCATCGGTTCATATCTTTGATGATGTTGGAAAGGCAGAGCGTTCTTTGGACGAGTTTGAAATGCGTTTGGACATTTTAACTTCGTCAAAAGAAGAAACAAAAAAAGCAGGTGTCAATGTTGGTGACTTTGTAGCTTTTGACCCGCGTACAGTGGAAACTGAAACAGGCTTTTTAAAATCCCGATTTTTAGACGACAAGGCTTGTGTTGGCATTCTTTTTGCTATCATTAAAAAACTTGTTGATGAGAAAAAAACGCCCGCTTACACCACTCACTTTTTTATAAGCAATTACGAGGAAGTCGGACACGGTTTGTGTGCTGTCCCTGAAGATGCCTTTGAGCTCTTATCAGTGGATATCGGAACAGTAGGTGGTGGTCAAACTTCAACCGAACAAGCCGTTACGATTATGGCAAAAGATCGTAGCACCCCATACGACTATTACTTACGCAAAAAGCTTGAAGACCTTGCAATCGCAAATGATATAGCCTATGAAACTGATGTTATGTATCAATATGCCTCTGATGCAAGTGTCTTTATACGAACAGGACGAGACCTGCGATTCTGTTGTGTGGGACCGGGCGTTCACGCCACTCACCACTACGAACGCACCCATCTTGACGCTATCAAAAACACTGAAAAACTTGTCGAAGCTTACATTCTTGCAAAATAATTGAAACTGATTTTTTCGTGTTTTTAACACTTGTAAGGAAAGCTTCTTTGCGAAAACCGCTTATCCGCTCGTTTTGGATGACGAGCGGTTTGTAACTTAACGAATGAGCTATAACGCCAATCTGGCAAAGTTGGGTTAGAAATTTTTGACACAAAAATTCCTAACCTTAAGCAAGCCAGAGCTACG
>JARGFC010000090.1:0-17392 GCA_038397925.1 Treponemataceae bacterium | reverse complement strand
TGAATAAACGCTTATTAAAAAACCTAGAATATATAAATAAAAACTTATCGAGTGGGGGAGGGGGGTAGAATGAACACAGCTTTGCCACAAGCGTGTTTTTCAGTACGCATAGCTAAAGGAAAAAGCTTTTTAGTTGTAATTTGTTCATTCGCAATAAAATACATAGTTGTATGTATAACATAATGCAGGAAAAATGTCAAGTGGGGTTTTTGTTTTTTTAAACTTTTTTGAACTTTTTTTTGAATTTGCGATACAAAAAAAACTTTTTTTACAATATTACATATAGGGTATAAAAATGAACAATAAAGAAAATGAGCTTTGGAAGAAAAAGCCATTTGACGACTTAACTATCGCCGATGATTTTATGTTTTGCGTGGTTATGCAAGAAGAGGATGTTTGCCTACAACTTTTAAATATAGTTCTTAAAAACGAAGTAGGCAAACTTATTCAGATAATTCCACAAGATACAGTTGAGGGCAAAAGCAATGCTAAGGGCGTGCGACTTGATATAATGGCAGAAGAAGACTCGGCGGGCAAACTATACAACATCGAAATGCAAACCGCTCAACAGCATTTTTTAGCTAAAAGAATGCGGTATTATCAATGTGCCATCGACCAAAGTTCGTTGGATAAAGGTGCAGATTATATAGATTTGCCCGAGACATTTATTATTTTCTTTTGTACTTTTGATCACTTGAAAAAAAGTCGTCCTTTGTATACAATTAAACCGATATGTGAGGAAACAGCAGAAGTCTTTAACGATGGCACTACAAAGCTTATCGTAAACACAAAGGCTTCAGAAAAAGCAGAACCAGAACTACGGGCTTTATTGCAATATATGAACGGAATGCCCGCAACGAGCGAGTTTACAAAAAAGCTGGACGAAAAAGTAAAGGCAATAAAGCAAAACGAAACTAGGAGGAAAGAATATATGAACATAACCGCATTTGAAATGGACGCCCGCCGAGATGGTATAACCATTGGTTTACTTGAAGGACGCAAGGAAGGTTTAGTAGAAGGTTTAAATCAAGGCAAACTAGAAAAAGCTCGAGAAACGGCTAGAAATTTATTAGAAATTGGGCTTTCTGTTGAACAAATATCCAAAGTTACAGGTCTTTCTGAGTCAGAAATCGATGAATTGTAGACACCCTAAAAAGCAAATTATAAATTGAATGCTTGTAAATTTGTAAATCGAAAGTTTGCAAAATTCGTTCATCTTAAAAAACATCGACGTTTTTTCAAAGTGAAAACACTAAAGAACATCTAAAATTCTTTCCCTATAGCATTTAAAACAAAAATATATATAATTGTAAAAATAATAGGAGAGCTTGATGAAAAAGAGTTTTGCACAAAAATTGAAATCCCTTTTTAGTTTTCATACAAAAATTGATGATGAGTTTTTTGAATACTTGACGGATTCGTTAATTGAAGGAGATGTGGGACAGTCATTAGCTGTGCAGATTGAGGATGAGCTTCGAGAAAAGGCAAGGGAAAACAAGTTAAAAAACGAAACTGATTTGCCACGAGAGCTGGCAAAAATTTTAATGCGTTATGTAAAAGAGTTTTCCTACACTCCTGAAAAAAACAAAAATAATATTTTTTTAGTGATGGGCGTAAATGGTGTTGGTAAAACTACAACAATTGCAAAGTTAGCAAACCATTATAAAAACAATTATGACGGTTCGCTTTTAATGGTAGCAGGTGATACTTTTCGAGCTGCCGCTATAGACCAGCTTAAATTTCACGGCGAAAAGGTAGGTGTACGAGTTATTGCAAATCAGCAAGGAGGCGATGCTGCGGCTGTAGTTTTTGATGCGGGCGAAGCTCTTAAAAGTGCAGGTGGCGGTTTATGCTTGGTGGATACGGCAGGGCGTTTGCACAATCGCGAGGATTTAGTGCGGGAGCTTAAAAAAATAGACCGTATTGCTCAGTCGAAGGCAGATGAAGGTTGTTATAAAAAAATTATTATTTTAGATTCAACGACGGGACAAAACGCCCTTCGACAAGCAGAAGTTTTTGCCGATACTATTGGCTTGGACGCTGCGATTATTACAAAGTATGATTCAACTGCAAAAGGTGGCATTGCGATTTCAGCTGGAAAAGAATTAAACTTACCAATTATGTTTTTATGTACAGGTGAAAAATATTCGGACATTAAAAAGTTTGATAGTGAAGCTTATGTTAAAGAATTTTTGGGAATTTTGTAAATTAGTTTTTTCTTTGCTTTTTCTTTTTAGTTTTATTTTTTTAAGAGCAGAAGAAAATATTGACGGAGAAAAAACAACAAAAACTTTAAACGCAAAAACACAAAAAAAAGATGCTGAAATAGAAGACAAAAATTCCGAAAGAAAATCGTCCGAAGAAAATGCTGAAATTGAAAAAAACAAAAACGATTCAGGCGAAAATTCAAATACCGATGCCGATGCGGGAGAAAAATCGCAAGAGAAAAAAACCAAACAAGAAGAAGCACCACTTGAAAAAAACTTTTCTACAATGTCAGAAACTTATGTTTTGTTGGGCAACGATGGACTTTGGTATTATGAAAAATTTAGCGATGATGGGAATTTGCTTTTTGCTAGATGGTATGATAAAGATAAAATTGTAAAAGAAGAAAATTATTTTTATGATGACGAGCGTTTACAAAAAATGGAAAAAGTTTTTGAGGGGAAAAAAACTTTTTATTTTTATGACGATAGAAAAAATATTATTCGCATTGAAGAAAAGTTTCAGGATAAAACAATCGTTAGTTTAAAAACTTATAATGAAAAAAATCATCTTGTAAAAATCCAAACTGAAAATGATGGTTTGAAAACTGAGCAAAAACTTTTTTATAAAAGTGATGGTAATATTTTGCGAGAGGAAAATTATAAAGATGAAATTTTGATTTCGATAATTGAATATTTAGGCGAAAAAAAAAGAGTACATCTTTTTGACAATGGAAAAGAAATAAAAGTTTTTGATGACTAAGGTAAAGTGGAAAATAAAATGAAAAATTATAAGCTTTCAAATATAATGTTTATTTCGCGACGCTTGAACAAAACGGGGATTACGGGACGAGAGGCAATTATAAACTTACTTTCAGTTTTAGGAATTGCGTTTGGCGTAATTGCTTTGATTGTTATTTTAGCTGTGATGAATGGTTTTCAAAGCGGTTTTATAAATACAATTATGGAAGTAAGTTCTGGGCATATTCATCTTTCAGGTTCTTATGATGATTTAAAAAAAGCTAATACAAAGATTAACAAAAAAAGTTTTTTTATTTTTAATGAGTCGCAAGCACTCGCACAAGGAAATCATAATCGTCAAGCAGGTACATTGGTTCGTGCTGTAGAGCTGGAAGATTTTTTACAAGATGAGGGATTAGTAGAACATTTATATTTTGTGGATGGAAGTTTAAATTTAGAAAAAGACGGCACTGTAATTTTAGGCTATCAACTTGCAAAGAGTTTAAACGCTCATGTGGGCGACACGGTTTTTCTCCCGATACTTGCAGGCTCTGGAGAAACAAATATTTTTTCTGAAGATAGCGAATTACTTGTAACTGGGATTTTTAAAACAGGCTTTTTAGGAGTTGACTCATCTTTTTCTTTTGTGTCATTTCAAACGGGAGAAAAACTTTTTGGTAAAGCGAGTACGCTTAAAGCTTTTGTAAAACTAAAAAAAGAAAATGACGATTATAAATACATCGCTGAAATAAAAAAATCATTTCCTAAAATAGAAGCGGAATCTTGGCGGTCGTATAACCATGCTTTTTTTGGTGCTTTAAGAGTAGAAAAAAATGTAATGATGATTTTAGTTGTATTAATATTTTTTGTAGTTGCGGTAAATATTTATAATGGAATGAGGCGTAATATTTACGAACGCCGTGAAGATATTGCTGTACTTGCATCGCTTGGAATGAAAAAAAATACTTTACGATTTTTGTTTTTTCTTAATGGTTTTAAAATAGGTTTAATAGGTTCAGTTGCGGGGCTGTTGATAGGTTTAGCGATGTCAAAAAATATAAATGAAATATTTGGTATTGTAGAAAATATTATAAATTTTTTTATGGCTGTCTTTGCTCATATTTTTTATTCGAGAGACCAAATACATATGATGGATAGTTTTTCAATCTTTAGTCAAAAAGTTTTTTATATGGACACCGTACCAAGTGCAATTAGTTTTTTTGAGTGTTGCTATATTTCACTTTTCGGTTTAGTTTCAGCTTCCCTTGCTGCTTTGATTGCAACAAAAAAAATATTGAGTTTAAAGCCACAGGAGATTTTACAATATGAATGAAATTTTAAAAGTAACAAATTTAAACAAAGCTTTTACTTCAGCAAATGAAAATTTGGTTATTATTAAAAATTTAAACTTAAGCATTGAAGCTGGTATGACAGTTTCAATAACGGGAAGTTCGGGTTCGGGTAAGAGTACTCTTTTAAATATGATTGGTGGTTTAGAAAAAGTAGACTCGGGTGAAATTATTGCAGGGGATTTTAATGTTTCCGAAAGCAGTGAAGAAGAGTTAACGCTTTACAGACAAAAGTTTTTAGGCTTTGTTTTTCAATTTCATTATTTGTTAAAAGATTTTTCCACAGTGGAAAATGTAATGATTCCCGCTTTAATTGCAGGTGTGGACAAAAACACTGCACGAGAAAAAGCTATGTTGCTTTTAGCTGATGTAAACTTGGATGATAGAGCGGAGCAAAATGTATTAAAACTTTCGGGCGGAGAACGCCAGCGAGTTGCTGTGGCTCGTGCTTTGATAAACGAACCTGCACTCATCTTAGCGGATGAACCTACTGGTAACCTCGACCCGACAAATGCTGCCGTTGTTCGCAACTTGCTTTTTTCAGTTGTGCAAAAACATCACAAAGCTTTAATTGTTGTGTCGCATGATATTGAAGGAATTGCTAAAATGACAGACATTTGTTATAACCTTGAAAACGGAAAGTTGGTGCAAGTATGAAATTACGCTTTGCTTTTATTTATGCTCTTCGATGTTTAGGATTTGGAAATAATAACTCCGAATCAAATGCACGCAAAACTTTAATCGGAGCGGTTTTAGGAATTGGTATTAGTTTGATACCTTTGGTTTTGGTTTTGGTTGTTTCGGATGGAATGATTTCTGGTATTACAAGTCGCTTGGTGGAATTGGACTCAGGTCATATTAAGCTTATAAAATTGAGAGTGCGTTCAGATGAAAACGATGGGCGAAACGAAAAAGAGTTAAAGGAGAAAATTTGCAAAACTTATGCTCACGATAATTTTTTTGAAAATGCTTGGGTCGAGCGAAGTGGAACAGGATTACTAATAGGTAATGATGGGCGAAGTGGTGGCACAATTCGAGCAATCGAAAAAAACTTTTTTGAAGAAAACAAAAAAGCCAAAGCTCTGTTACGCGTAATTGAAGGGGAAGCAGTTTTAAAAGAAGATAATGAAATACTGCTCGGGAAAAAAATTGCTGAAAACTTAAAACTAAAAGTCAATGACACTTGTCGGATTTTAACTCTTCGTAATTTGAAAAACGGAAAAACCTTACCGAAGTTTACAAGCTTTAAAGTTAAGGGAATTATTTCATGCGGTTATCAAGAGCTGGATGCTCTTTGGGTTTTTATAAGTTTGGAACAAGGTTTAAAAATTTTACAAGGAAGTTCGTCTTTGACTTCGTTAATAGTTTCTACCGCCGATCCTTTTGATAATTCTCGCTTTGCAAAATTTCTTTTTGATTTAAATCAAAACCTAACAGAAGACTTTATGGCATATAGTTGGCAAAATTTAAACCGTTCACAATCTGCAACTTTTGAAACTACAAAAAACTTGCTAATCTTTATTATGTTTTTAATTTTGTTTGTCGCTTCAGTAAATATTTCTTCGGCTTTAATTATGCTCGTTTTAGAACGCAACAAAGAAATTGCAATTTTAAAATCAACAGGAGCAAGTGGAAAATTAATAACTCTTTCATTTTTTATTGCAGGGCTTTTAACAAGTTTTTTGGGAATGCTTGTTGGCTTGCCAATTGGAGTTTTGCTCGGTATAAACATAAATAAAATTTTAGAAATGATTGAAAATTTTGTAAACTTAATTTTAATTTTTGTATACAAGCTTTTAAATATAAATACCAATATGTTAGACTTTAATATTTTAAACCCAAGTTTTTATTTGGAAAACATTCCTGTTAAACTAAAACTTGACGAGCTTTTATTATTAGCAAGTATGGTAGTTCTTCTTTCTGTTATCGTCAGTATAATTCCAAGTAGCAGGGCAGGAAAAGAAAAGCCACTTGACATAATGCGGAAGTTGTAAAAATATAAAATGAGAGCCTTAAAAAAGTTTTATAAGGCTCTCATTAAAAGAGAATATAATCTTAAACGCCTAGCCCCACCACTTTAATGGATTAGCACCAGCTTTTTTGAAAAAGTAAAAATAACAAAAAATTCCTGCAAGAACTAAAAGTAAAATCAAAATTCCTAGCGTAATATTTTTTCCTTTACTTTTATCAGCAAAGGGATCTGCTTTTGCAAGCTTTGAATTTTTTGGTAAATGTGCCAACTTAGTCAGAGAAGCTCCAAGCGGAATATTTATTTTTGCATGAGCGTTAATTGCCCAGCTATTTGCTTCTAAAATAGGACCGATGCTCCGCTTACGAAGCTTCATTGCTGCAAGCACCATCGAAGGTCCCGATACAAGTAATAAAAGCCCGAGCAAGCCAAGCGGTACCCAAAAGCCCAAACCAAATAAGGCTTGCAACAAACTTCCAACTAGTGTAGAAATACCACCTATAGCTGTCCCGATTAAGGCTATTGTTCCAAGATCTAATTTTTTCGGAGGCACGTTGGCTACTTCTTGTGGAGCGTTTACAGTTTTGTCCGCAACAGTTGAAACAAGGGCGTTAGATTTTTCCTCAGCGGTACTCGCTCGCTTTGCAACCTGTTCCTCAATTAAACGCACAAGACTTTTATACGGACTAAAAAAAGCTTCTCGAATACTAATTGGATTTGAAACTATTTTAGTAATTGTTGCATTCCAGTCATTTCCAAGTCTATCGTAAAACAAACCATTACGCCCAACAAATATTGTATCCGAATCTCCATTTGTTAAAAGTGCTAAAATTTTTTGCTTTTTATTTTCACGCGTAATATCACAATAAATTAAATACGCTCCCGACAAACTATCCAAACTTTCGTGACGCGGGTCAGCATTTAACTCAAAGCAAAGAGTTGTTGCTCTCGTGTCAAAGAATAAAACGCCTGCTTGAAAGAGCGTTTCTTCTCCCGCATAAAAGTTAGAAAAGCTAACATAGTTTTTTAAGAGAGTAAAAAAGTCTCGATTAAAAAGCAAAAGTTTTTTTAGAGTTTGTATATTATGTTTTTGTTTTTCAAAATTTAATATTTCTTCTATTTCAGTTTGTAGCTTGTCAGTTTGATTTGCAAGTTCTGTTAAAAAATCTTTGCTCATCTTTGAAACTTTAAACTCAGCTTGAGTTTTATAAACTGCAGTAAAGTCGTAAATTTTTTGTGAAATATTTTTCCATTTTTCCTCCGTCAAAACAAGTAAATCCCCGGCAATTGGTAAAATAGTGTTTGCATAAAAAGTTTTTACTTCGCTTACCCAAGTAGGATTTAGTTTTTCATGAATGTCTAAAAGATTTTCTTTATTTGGCAATGCTATCGGTAGTTCACGAAGTTGTTCTGTGTTTGTACTTATTTCTATGTTAGTAAAATTTTTTAAAACTTCGTTATAATCTATTAAACTTGAGTTTTCAGGATTGCTATATTCTAACAATTTACAACGCAAAAAAAAGTCATTTATTTTTTTCTCCACAGCTTCAAAAGCCGAAACCGCATTTAGCATTTGCTCCAAAGTTAAACCATATGATACACTTTTCAAATTTTCTAGCATCTGCAAATATGCTTCACGCTCTGTATTAAACTGTGCTAAGATTTCTTCGTTTGTACTTTCTAGGTTTTCTTTAACAAAGCTAAAAATTATTTTTTTTAAAAGAAGTTCATCACAATCATCATCGGTTATTTTTTTTAACTCACTTGTTTGTAAAAAATCTTGCTCAGCTGATATATCTGAAACGCTTATAATACCGTCAGTTTTTCCAAGTTTCCTTAAAAGCCATTCGACAGTTTCTAATGTGTTTGTGTTTTTAATATCATTTACCGAAAGACTGTCCTCACCTTTCATTATTATAGAAACATCTTTTAAATTTTCATCTAAAAAATCAATTGCGGCTAAAATTTCTGGCGGGCGTACAAAGCCATCTCCATCAAGATCTAAAAACGACGCAGTTTCATTATCAAAAAAAATTCCCTTTGTAGGCATAGCCAAAACTGTCCAAAGCTTTTGGTCTAAATCTTTTAAGTGTAAAATGTCGTCAGCAGTTTTAAAAACTAATTGAGTTACGCCTCCGACTTTTGCAAACTTCCAAACATGTTTTTTCAAAATTATCCTCCGTGAAAATATAAGGTATGGAGTATACAATAGCAAGATTTCTTTTTAAAATCAAGGCTTTAACTTTTTTTGAAAATAGTTTATAATTATAAATAAAAGATAAGAGGAGCTTTCAGTGAAAAAGTTTTTTTTAATTTTTTTTGTGTCAGTTATTTTTGTAAGTTGTGCAAGTCTAAAAGATGATGTTTTTATTTCTTCAGACCTTGCTGAAACTGTTCAACCAGAACTCGCCGAACTTGAAACAAAACTTGTCCGACAAATTTCCAAGTACGATAGAGTCGAACTTGATAAAATTTCTCAAACCTTAAACGAATTATTATCTGCACCTTCTACAGACCAAAAATTTTTAGCTCGTGTAAATGCTTTAAATGCTGACTATTATTTTTTGCTTGGAAATACAAGGCGAGCAAAAAGTTTTGCTGAAACTGCTCTCAAGTATAATGGCATTGACGAATACGCAATTCTAACAAATGCAAAGTGTATGAACGATGCAGCAGCACTAGAATACACTAACAATATGTTTGACCGCTTTCCAAGCTTTCACCGAATTGCTGCGTATATGGGACATTTGCATTTTAAATTTGAACAATACGATTTAGCACTCGTCGCCTTTGATGCAAGCCTTCCATTTTTGGATCAAGCTTATTCCGAAGCTTATGCCCAAGAAAGACACATCAGCTATGAAAAATATTCTATTACAAGTCTTGCGGGTACGGGCGGTATTACACCTGTTGCAAAAGAAATTATAAACAAAGACAAAATCTTTTTAATTGATATGACAACATTGACAAACGAAACCACTAATGTCTTTAATGTAATTACTGGAAACTCAAAATGGAAAAGCTCGAAAATTGCTGATAGATTATTAGCGGCTGGTTGGTATCGTGCTGATGCTTTACTCACTAAAGATTACAGCACTCGAAAAGACACAGCTATTTTTTTGTGGCATTTAATTTGTGGCAATGACGAAAGCAAGCTTAGCAAGTACAGCAACAAATACAAAACTCGTACTCGTTCTCCCATTCCCGATGTTCCAATCGGTGCTGTATTTTTTGACGCCGCACTTGCAATGATAGAGTCTGACATTATGCAATTGATAGACGGCAGAAATTTTTCCCCTGATGACTTTGTTACGGGAGCTGAATTTTATAAATACTTACAAAAAGCAAAAGACAGAAAATAATTATGTTTGAGATTTTGCTGTTGTAATAAATTTCAGGTAAACTTTTAAGTCTTTATAGCGAAAGGTTTTGGCGCAATCTTGGTTGGTGAAGCTTGATGGAACAAGAAGCTTGGCGAAGTTAATTTTATAAAAATAACAAATGAGTTTATCTTGTAAAAATTTTTCCAAATATTATTTTTAAAATAAAATATTAACTCCGACATTTTTTTACCAAGCTTCAGCGAGTTACAAAAAGGAATAGACTATTGCATAAGAGTCGTACTTGACTTAGCTTGGAATAAAATTTGTCGAGATAAAACCTATTTCATTTTTTTGTAGGCAAGCCAATAAGCAAAAGCAATTAAAATACTGCCACCAATTATATTGCCAATAGTAACGGGAATTAAGTTTTTAATAAAAAAATTTTGCCAGTTAAGATTGACAAGTGCTTTCGCAGGAATACCTGATGCAACTACAAACGAAGGAACGCTCTTTGCTAAAATACCCGCAGGAACATAATACATATTTGCAATACTATGTTCATATCCTGCAATTACAAAAAGAAAAACCGGAAAAAAACAAGCAAAGATTTTTCCTACAATATCCTTTGCAGCATAAGCAAGCCAAACCCCAAGCGAAACAAGCCAATTACACAAAATGCCTGAAAATAAAGCAGGGAAAAAGTTAATCGCTATCTTACCATAAGCAATTTTTACAGTTACGCCACCGAGTAAAGAATTTCCGCTAAGATATTGCCCAGAATAAAAAGCTACGGCAACAACAAAAAATGCCCCGACAAAATTACTAACATAAACCAAAAACCAATTTTGTAACATTTTTACAAAACGAGTTTTCCCGTCAAGCACAGCAGCAAAAATCAAACTATTGCCTGTAAAAAGTTCCCCACCTGCAATTACAACGAGCATAAGCCCCACTGGAAATACCGCCCCCGAAACCAACTTCCCAAGCCCAAAAGTTTCAGGTTTTGCTAAAAGATTAAACGCAGCCATATTCGCACTTGCACCGGCAAGAGCAATAAAAGCCCCACCCAAAATCCCTAACAAAAATTGCTTTGCTGCTGAAATACTAGTTTTTGTAATTCCAACATTTATTGTTACATCCAAAATTTCAGCTGGAGTAAAATAATTTTTGTCGCTCATAATTTCCTCGCTATTAATTATACGACATACAAATTAAACTTTCAAGTCTTTTTTAAGCGTAAGATTTATTTAAACACATACAAAAAATCGTATGCTCGGTCGCCATTCGGCGTCTACTTGTATAGAGCCGAAGCACAGCAAGCAAACTCGCTATAAGGTCCATTTAACAAAAGAGCAGAACGCAAAGTAAAACGCTTAAGCGGGGAGCGTAGCTCTTGTCTGCTTAAGCGGGAATTTTTGTGCGTCAAAAATTCCCGCCCACTTTGCCAGATTTGCGTTGTAGCACATCGCAAAGTTTAAAAACTTCTTGCCCATCCAAAGCTCACCTTGAAAAAACGTCCTTGTTTTTTCAAGGTGGTCGAGTTTTGCAACCTTGAATACTCTGCTTGTTGCAAAACATCGCTGATGCTTTATTCACTAGCCTCACCGTCCGTGGCGAGAGAGCGTTTTTCGCAAGTAAGGGCAAGTCTTACAAAGGTTAATTTAAGCGACGTAATCGATTAGTGCGTCGTAGTTTTTGGTTGTGTTAAGTTTTTCGAGTCCTCGCTTTTCGATTTGACGGATTCGCTCTTTTGTTAGTTTGTACATATCGCCGAGTTCACCGAGTGAAAGTTGTGGATAGCCGTTTAAGCCAAAGCGGTATCGAATGATTTCCGCTTCTCTGTCTGTTAGTTTTTCGAGCATTTTGTCGATTTCGAGTTTGACATATTCGGCTTCGGCGTAAGCATCGGGAGCTTGGTTTTGTGTATCTTCAATTGTGTCGCCAACGCTTAACTCGTCTCCGCCACCCGCTATCTTTGCATCAAAGGAAACGGGATTCTTACATGCATTCAAAATTTGTTCAACAGTTTTTTCTGTAACGCCAACATGGGCAGAAATTTTTGAAAGCTTTTCGGTATTACTTTCTGTACCATCTAATTTATTGGCGTATTTTTTAATTTGTACGAGTTCATTTACACGATTTTCAGGCAGACGAATTGTTCGACTGGTTTGGGAAATTGCTTTGAGAATAGATTGGCGAATCCACCAAACAGCGTATGAGGTTAGCCGAACATCGCGACTTGGCTCAAATCGTTCAATTGCGGAAAGTAAACCTAAATTACCCTCGCTAACTATGTCAAGAAAGGGCAAGCCTCTATTCATATATTCTTTTGCAATTTTTACAACAAAGCGTAAGTTTGCGGTAAGCAGGGCATCCTTTGCTCGTGCATCACCTTTTTTAGCTTTTACTGCAAGTTCAAATTCTTCTTCTTCGGTTAAAAGCGGATATTTGCTTATTTCGTTAAAATATATTCCTACGATACTGTTATGTCTATTTTTTTTCATAAAACACCTCTTTTAAATTTGCTTATTTTTAAGCATTACTAATATCAAGCAAATATCGTGCCAAAATTTGAAATTATTGCAAATTATTTGTCTTTTTTATCTGAAGTTTTATCGAGGTTTACAATTATTAAAAGCGGTTTTGTGTTTTTTTCGCTAAAATACAAGTTTTTCAAAAGATTTTTAATTTTTCTCTTGCTTTGTTTGGAAAATTTTAGTATATTATACACATAGCGTGGCTTAAATCTTTAGTTTTAAAACTTTAGTTTTTAGGCTTGTATCAGTTTGATACTAAAAGCTTATATTTAAAATAAAATTGTGTCAAAATGACTCATAAATGGAGGCGGTTATATGAAGATTAGACCATTGGCGGACAGAGTTTTAGTGAAACCAGTTGAGGCTGAAGAAAAAACAGCAGGTGGAATTTATATTCCTGCAACTGCACAAGAAAAAACTCAAGAAGCAGTTGTTATTGCAATTGGCGATGACAAGGAAAAAATTAAGGTTGCAGTTGGTAATAAAATTATTTATGACAAATATGCTGGAACCCAAATTAAAATCAATGGTGAAGACCACTTAATCGTAAAGGCAGATGATATTATTGCCGTAGTCGAATAAGGTTTTAAGGTTAGTAGAATTTTGGGTATTTCACAAAACAGATGTTTTTGAAGTACCCTTTTTTGCTAACCTTTATTCTTTTAACTTAACTCAAAGCAAGGTTTACAATACGCAAAAGCAAACTGCAATGGAAGTTTTTTAATGAAAGCAATTATTTCATCTAATACCTGTAGGGATACTTATTTTAGCAAAACACTTATTAGCGACTTACAAAATGCTGGTATTGAAGTGCTTGCCTTTACAAATGTCGATGAAAGCTTAGATAAGCTAGAAGGACTTTGTAAGGTTATTACCACAAGTTTTAATCCGCGTGGTACTTCTCCTTTTAATGAATACGCTGTTTTACAAGAATACAAAAAGCTTTATAAAAGAGAAAAGCCCGACATTGTTTTGAACTACAATGCAAAACCTGTAATCTATGGTGGAATTGCAGCTCATCAGCTAAATATCCCCTCGATTACAAATATGACAGGGCTTGGAAAGGTTTATTTGAAGCCTTCCCTTTTGCAAAACTTAATGACCTTTTTGTACAAAAAAGCCTTGCGTGCACCTAAAGCTTTTACTTTTTTTGTCAATCCCGATGATAAGGGGCTTTTTTTAGAAAAGAAAATTGTAAGGGAAAAAGCTTGTGCGGTTTTGCCCGGTCGAGGTGTGAATTTGAGTTTTTACAAAAGTTCGGGCAAGAAAAAACAAGACAATATTACTCGCTTTGTTTTTGCAGGAAGGCTTTTGGTTTCCAAGGGACTAGAAGACTACTTGGTAGCCGCTAAAAAATTGAAGCAAAAATACGGCGAACAAGTGAGTTTTGCAGTTTGTGGCAATTTTGAAAATGCAAAAAAAGGGGACAAGGATTTTATAAGTAAAGAAAATTTACAAAAATATGTAGAGGAAAAAATCATTAAATACGAAGGTTTTGTCGTTGATATGAAAAGCTATATCGATGAGTTTTGTGATTGTATGGTTTTACCCTCGTATTATCGGGAGGGAGTACCGAGAGTACTACTACAGGCAATTGCCTTGTCCAAAGCGGTAATTGGTTGCGACAGTGCAGGAACTCGCGAACCTATCTTCGATGGCGAAAATGGTTACTTGTGTAAAAAGCAAAATTCGGAAGACCTAGCTGAAAAAATGGAACGCTTTTTTTTACTTTCAGAAAACGAAAAAAACAAAATGTTTCAAAACGCCCGACAAATTGCGGAAAAACACTTTGATGAAAAAATTGTTTCGCAAAGATATTTGCAAAAAATAAACGAGCTTTGTAAAATCAAAAACTAATAAATTTAATGCTTGTCCAAATTTGTAATTTACAAAAACTTTTATTTAAGTATCATAAACTTAACAAGACTTTTATATTTTCATCAATTTTATTTCACCGATGCTAAAAGTTTTATCTTTTTTTATAATTTCGCAAAGAGCATAACGACCGTCGGCAAGTGTACCCGGATTTACTAAAACAGTTTTACCAAGTTTATCGATAGCAAATGACTCGTGTATATGCCCTGAAATATGCAAAAGCGGTTGCCACTTTTCGATAAAAGCTCGAATGAGTTTTGAGCCGACATTTGCAATTAGCGTTCTGTCAAGCTTTGTTTCAAATGGTGGGTTGTGCGTAATCACTATCAGAGAGTCGTTTTTAATTTCGCCAGCCTTGAGTTTTTTTTCGGCAGGAGCAAGGTCGCTCACAAGTTCTTCGTCACTGCGTTCATAAGGCGAAGTGCCTGTAAATTTACTTCCACCGCCAGAACCTGCGATATAAAGTTTGTCAAACTTTTTAACGGTGGCATCAACGGATAAGTTTTTTTGTTTTGTTGCTTCAAAAATTTCAGGATGATCGCAGTTGCCCAAAACAGAAAAAGTTGGTTTTGTAAGTTCAGCAATTGCGTTTACAAAAGGTAAGCCAGTTTTTTTAGAATTGTATTTTGTAAAATCTCCGGCAAATAAAATCAAGTCCGATTTGTTCATTTCAGTTTTAAGTTTTTCAAAATTTTTTAAATTACCATGTCCGTCTGAAAAAATAAAAGTTCTAAATATTTTGTCCATATTATCTCCTTGTAAGATTTACATTTGGTTTATTTGTGTAGGCTTGAAAATTTTTGTCTTCTTCCGTTTCAGCATTCATTACAGAGTACATTACATCTCGAGCAATTTTGTGTTCACTTATAGAATGAACTCGAACAACTTCCACATTTTCTTTTGTAGCAAAAGCAGTTAAAATTGCAGAAGCGTAATCTCGGTTTTTAAACCCCTCGTCTGTTTCAGCGTCAGTATTTAGATTTGCTTCGGATAAAATATTTACTAAAAATCTTTTTCGTGAAACACCTAGAAAAATCCGAAAACCCATCTTGTGAAGTTTACCAATATGTTTTATTAACAATAGGTTTTCTTTTTTTGTTAAACCAAAACCTATTCCCGGGTCAAGCATTATTTTATCATTTTGGATACCTGCATCTTGTGCAAGTTTAATTGAACGCTCCAAATAAAATTGCATCGCATCAGTTATTTCCATTTTTTGCATAGAAGTTTTTTCTGCTTCACTTAAAAACTTTTCATTGCTCATATTTAAATTAAACTCAGGAAATATTTTACAGCTTTCGTGTTCACGGCGATACACAACTGGGTTAAACATTATCACAGCATCACATTTTGCCTTTGCAATAATTTCGGGCATTTTATAATCGCCAGCAAATCCTGTTATGTCATTAATAATATCAGCACCCGCTTCCAAAGCCGCCTTTGCAACTTCCGACTTCCAAGTGTCAACAGAAAGCGGAACCGATGTACGCTTTTTTAATTCCTTAATAACAGGAACAACCCGTTTGATTTCTTGCTCAATAGGAACGAAGGTAGAACTCGGACGAGTTGACTCGCCACCAATGTCTAACATTTCAGCACCCGCCTCAATTAAATCTAAAGCGTGAGCAACTGCAAGCTCTGTCGTTTCCCATTTGCCTCCATCAGAAAAAGAGTCTGGTGTTACATTTACAATACCACACAAAATAGTTTTGTTTTGTGGGGCGTCTTTTTTTTCCGCTACACTCATAAACCAAGTTTAAACTTTTTTAAACTTTATGTCAATGTGTAAAAAAAGTTAATTACAGATTAAACATAAGAGTGACTTGAAAACAAAAGAAAAAGTTTTATAATTATATGGTGTTACTTAAAAATTATAGACGCAAAACCGCAAGAGAATTTTTTTCTACTCTTTCAAAAAAACTTGAAGCTTATGATTACAACTCTGCTCTTTTGGATATCGATGTTTTGTTGGAAGCCTGCCTTAAAAAAAACCGAGCGTGGATTTTATCAAATGGTGAAAAAATTTTGAACCATAAGGATTTATCAAAACTTAATGCGTATGTGTCTTTTCGAAAAAAGGGCAAGCCGATAGCTTATATTTTAAACGAAAAAGAATTTTACGGTTTTTCGTTTTTTGTGGACGAGCGTGTACTTATTCCCAAAAGCGACACAGAAATTTTAGTGGAAAAAGCTTTTGAGTTTTGCAGCGAAGTTTTGAAAAGCAAACTTACACAAAAAGATTTTGTAGAAAATGCAAAAAACGAATTTGCGATTTTAGATCTTTGTTCAGGTTCGGCTTGCATCGGCATTGCTATTGTAAAAACGCTTTGTAATAAAATAAAAACTACGCAAAACTTAAACAAGCCAAAAATAATTTTAACGCTCCAAGATATTTCGCATTCGGCAATGCAAGTTGCACGCATAAATGTTGAGCGACTTTTAAAAGCTGAAACCGAAACAGGCTTAGTAAAAGTGGAATACCGCAGATCCGACTTACGATTAGGTTTGACTGGAAACTTTGATTGCATTGTTGCAAACCCACCTTATGTTCCAACTAGCACAAGTGTCAAGCTTTTGCAAGATGGACGCTCGGAACCACTTTTAGCTTTAGACGGTGGCTTTGACGGCTTGGAACTTTTCCCCGACATAAGTTCGGGAATTGCAAAAAGCCTAAAAGACGGTGGCGCCTTTTTTGTAGAAGCTGGAGAATACAATATAGAAAAAGCTTTTACAATTTTGCAAAAACAAAATTTCCAAAATTTAAAAATTCATTTTGACTTGAATGGAATGCAACGAGTTATTTCAGGAAAACTTTGATTGCCAGCCAAACTTATTTTTGACAAATTATAAAAATATTTACGAATTAAGAAAACCATATTTTCGGGCACACATTCGTGTGCCTACTTTAAGAAAAGCGGAGCACAGCAATCAAATTCGCTATAAGGTCCATTTAACAAAAGCACAGAACGCCAATAAAACGCAAATGCGTAAACCCTGTGCGAAGCTTTGCTTAGGGACAAGAATTTTTTATAAAAAAATTCTTGTCCCAACTTTGCCAGATTAAACGTGAAAAAACTAGACTTACAGTTTTTCAACCTCCTCTTCTGTCAAACCAGTACCTTTTGCAATTTGTGAAATTGATAACCCCATCTGCTTAAACTCCAAAGCGGTTTCCAACTTGTTTTTGTATGCACCCTCGGCTAAACCTTGATTTAAGCCTTTTTCTATTCCAAGTTTTTCGCCTTCTAGTAAACCTTTTTGTAAGCCACTTGCTTCACCTTTTTCATATCCTTCTGAATGCCCTTCATCGTATCCCTGTGCATGACCATCGGCATATCCTTCAGTATGCCCTTCTGCATATCCCTCAGTAAGACCTTTTTCTCTGGCTATTTCA
>JARGFC010000089.1:0-24254 GCA_038397925.1 Treponemataceae bacterium | reverse complement strand
AACGAAGGAGTAAATATGGCAAATGAAGTACTACTTACAGTCACCGAAGAAGAAAGACAAATTGCCCGTGAGCTTTCAGAATATAAATATCAATTGATGGTTCAAGGCGAACGAGAAGAAGCAAGAAAAGAAGGTTTAGCGGAAGGCGAAGAACGCGGAGTAATCAAAGCTAAATTAGAAACAGCAAAAACATTTAAGGAAATGGGACTATCAATTCTACAAATTGCAAAAGGCACTGGTTTAACAGAAGAAGAAATTGAAAAGTTGTAGAATCTCCTAAAAAGAAATACTGAATGCATATAATAAATGAGTTAATAGGTTACACTTTAGATAAGGACATTGATAACTATACAGCACAAGATTTTTGGATACGCTTTTTAGGAAATTACAAAAGTGATGTAAAAACACAAGCGTTACAATCGCTTTGTGAAAAGAACGAAGGAGTAAATTATGGCTAACGAAGTATTACTTACAGTAACTGAAGAAGAAAGACAAATAGCTCGCGAGCTTTCAGAATATAAATATCAATTGATGGTTCAAGGTGAACGAGCTCAAGCAAGAAAGGAAGGATTAAAAGCAGGTAGAGCGGAAGGACTAAAAGTGGGACGTAAGGAAGGACACAAGGAAGGTTTAAAAGCAGGTAGAGCAGAAGGATTAACGGAGGGGTTAAGCAAAGGCGAAGCACGAGGCATCCAAAAAGGAGCATATAAAAACAAGTTGGAAACAGCTAAATTGTTAAAACTATTAGGCGATCCAATGGAGAAAATTGTTAAGGTAACGGGGCTTTCTGAATCAGAAATTGATGAGTTGTAAAATATCCTAAAGGCAAATCTTGCAACGAGGGTAGGGTAGGAATTTTTTGTACAAAAAATTCCTGCTATTAAGTAAATCGTAGAACAGCAGTAAAACTTGCTTTAAAAGTTCATTTAGCAAAATAGCAGAGTGTGAAGTAGGGGGGAATAGTCTTTTTTACGATCTAATCAGTTTACAAATTCTATTTGTTGCCAAAAAGTTTTTTGATAAACCCAAGGATGCCGTCGCCTTCTGTGTATCCAGTTTTTTCCAAGCGGGAAACAATGTGGCGTATGCAAGCACTTGCTTTGGACTTTGGAGCATAAACATAAAAGGGAGTTTGTTTTAGCACAGCTTTTTCGACTGCCGGGTCATTGTATATAAAGCCAAGATATTCGATTTTTAGGTTCAAAAATTGAGAGGCGATTTGCACCATTCTATCAGCAATTTTTTTTCCGTCTCCTGAATTATTAACTCGATTGACAATTAGTTTTAAGTTAGTGTCAATGTTGTCAATTTCTGTTGCAATTATTTTTATAATGCCATATGCATCCGTAATTGCTGTGGGTTCGGTAGTAGTAACTACGATTACTTCGTCCGCTGCAACTAAAAACGAAATAACATTTTTGGAAACGCCTGCACTTGTGTCAATTATAATAATGTCAGCTTCAGCGAGAGTGTACATTTCTCTAACAAAGGCATTTCGCTCTTCCTCATTCATATTTGCAATTTTAGAAAAACCTGAAGCTCCTGCAATTAGCTTAATTCCATAATTCGTAGGAATGATAATTTCAGACATACTCTTTTGTCGTTTAATTACGTGATATAAATTATATTGTGGAATAATATTCAACATAACATTGACATTCGCAAGCCCCAAATCTGCATCTATAACGATTACTTTTTTTCCCATATTTGAGTATGCAATACCTAGGTTCGTAGCAATATTCGTTTTGCCCACGCCACCCTTGCCACTCGTGATTGCTATAATCTTTGTTTTTCGCTGAGGCGGAATTGTTCGCTCTGCATAATTTTCTTTCATTAACTTTTTTAATTCTTGTGCCTGATCTTCCATTAATCACTCCGATAATTGTCTTTGTTAATTATCGAAAAAAAACGGGTTGAGGTTGAGCTTTTTTTTTGTGAGACAAGTTTATCAAATATTTAACAAAAATAAGAAAGCCTTAATTTGCGAAAATCACTTATCCGCCCGTCTCGGATGACGAGCGGTTTTAAACTAGCGATGGGCGTTTTCCGCAAATCTGGCAAAGGGGGCGAGAATTTTTTTGGAGAAAAAAATTCTCGCTTAAGCAAGCCGTAGAACAGCAACAAAACTCAAAGCGATGAGAGCATAACGCAAGTTAAACGCTAGTGCGTAAATCTTGTACTTTGCTTTTCTTAAAGTAGCACGCCGATAGGCGTGCCGAAATTGCGGATACTTGTCTTTGTGTTAAAGTGCAAGGGAATTATTTTTCACAAGCATTGACAAATAAAATTAAAAGTTTATAATTTTGTTTTAAGGAATGTTTATGCAAAAACCGCTTTGTGTTATTTTAATGGGTTCATCGAGTGATAGCGAACACGCGTCATTGATTGCCGATGAGTTGAAAAAATTTGGAATTGATTTTGTGGTGCGGGTTGGGTCGGCACACAAAACGCCTGCACATGTTTTGAACTTGCTTGCTGAATATGAGGCGATGAATAGACCGAAAGTATATATAACAATTGCGGGGCGTAGCAATGCACTTTCGGGTTTTGTTGATGGTGTTGTTTTGTCTCCTGTTATTGCTTGTCCGCCGAAAAGTGATGCCTTCGGGGGAGCGGATATTTTTTCCTCGCTTAGAATGCCTTCGGGGATTTCGGTTGCAACTATTTGCGAACCTAAAAATGCAGCTCTTTTTGTTGCGAAAATTTTTGCCCAAGATAATAGCGAAATCAAAACGCAACTCAAAAATTATGTGAGTGAAAAAGCTGAAAAAATTATACGAGACGATGCGAACCTACAAAAATAAAATGCGAAATAAAAAATTTAAACTAAGGCGAATTTTATTCTTTTTCAAAGTTACCGTCTTCTACATAATACACCTTTGTGTTTTTTCGGCGATAATCTTGAATTGGTTCGCCCGGCAAAAATGTACAAAAAAGCTGGTCGTATTCGGGCAGTAGTTCTGTGAACCTTATTTTTTTTTCAGGATCTAATTCTAAAAGTACATCGTCCAAAAGGATAATTGGTTTTCGTTTTGTTTTTTCAAAATAGCATTTTGCTTGTACAGCTCGCAAAATAAGAGAAATTAAACGGAGCTGCCCTGTTGATGCACGAGGAAGAAAAAGACTTTTGTTTTGTACATAGTGGATTTTATCTCGTTGAGGTCCCGACATTGTTGTACCAAATTCTAAATCTTTAAAACGCCTTTCTTGTAAAAAAGCCAAAACCGCCTCAAGAGTTTTTTCTTTCCAGTTAGTTCGATATTCGAGTTTGACATTTTCGATACCGCTTATTTTATAATAAAAAGGAGTGAAAAAATTATTTATTTCATTGACCACAGAGCCTCGCAAATTAATAATATCTAAACCTGCTTGAGCGAGTTGAATGTCTAGAGCATCTAAAAGATTTACCTGTTTATCTTTTAAAACAGTGTTGCGTATTTTTAAAATTTTATTAAACTTTCGTAAAAGGTCGATATACCCCGAATTATATAAGGCTAAGGTTTGGTCTAAAAAAAATCTCCGCTTTAGCATTTCGCCGTTTGCAAATTCAATATCCGAATGACAAAAAATAATGCAAGGAATGGTTGTAACTAATTCTTTTCTATCGGAGATTTTTTTTGCATTTTTACTGATTTCTTTTTTACCAGTTTTTGAATAAACCGATACTGTGTGCGAAACATTTTCGTTTTCTTTATAAAGAGCGGAAACAAAAAAAGAGTTTTGATTTTTTTTGTAAATTTCTCTGTCGCTTCTTGTGCGAAAAGAACTTCCATAAGCGAGTACATAAATTGCTTCTAGGAGATTGGTTTTTCCTTGACCGTTTTTTCCAATTAAAAAAACTTCAGGATATGAAAGGTCTAAACTTCTATCAGTAAGATTACGAAAGTTTTTAAAAGTTATCGACAAAAAAGGCAAATGCTAACTCCATATTTATATCCATTGTTTTCCAAAAAATTAAAGTCTCGCTTTTTGTACTTTAAGAGTATTTTGTTAAAGTACAAAAGCCAGTTTTCATTATAGCATAAATTAAAAAGATTTGCTAGCTTGTTAATATGCGTAAACTTGTACGCCGTCTAAAAACATACAAACTTCTTTAATATTGGAAAAGTTGCTAAAGATGTTTTTTTTGAAAAGCATATAAAATTGTTCAAAGGGCATTTTGCTTTCCACATCAGGTACAATACTTTTTGGAAATGAAACATAAAGAATGCTGCCATCTACAAAGCAAGAATTGTATTTTGTGCCTTTTTTAAAATAGTCATAAAAGTTATGATCCATCGGACCGAAAACTAATTCTTGGACAAATTGTTCTTCTTTCGAAATGTTGTTGTTTTTTAGAACATAGCGAGCCTCAGTTCCCACTTTGTTTGTTTGCAAATTTAAAAAATACATTGTGTAACGATTATGCTTTGTCATAAGAGGCATACTAACAAAGTAAAAAGCTATTAAACCAGCAAAAACTATAAAAAGTATTAAATTAGAAAATTTAAAATTCATAAAACTTCCTCGTAATTTTTCTAAGCTAGTTCGAAATCCAAAACTAAAATCCGTAGTTTTCAAACTGGCTTACAAATTGAACGATACCATTATATATCCCAACGGCACATTTATTCAAGTGGTCAGAAGAATTTAAAAGCTTGGCTTCTGTTTCATTACTGACAAAACCTAGCTCCACTAAAACGCTTGGCATTTTTGCATTCCTAACTACAAACCAAGCTTGTTCTTTTAAGCCACGAGAGGGACTTACCGAGCCGATGGTTTCTGACAAACCTTGCAAAATATTTTTTGCCATTAAAATACTTTCTAAGCTAAACTCTTCTTCTAACATTGAGTTGACGATAGGCTTGATTTCATTATCAATATTTTTATCGTCAGCGAGATTGTCGCGTTTGTAATCGCGTGGCAAATACCAAACTTCAAAACCTTTTGCCTTTCGATTGAACGAGGCATTGGCGTGAATTGAAATGTAGATAATTGCTTCGTCATCAGCAAGTTTAATTTTGTTTGCCATATCCACCCGTTCTTCTAATGTTGGAAATGTATCTGAATTACGAGTGAGTAAAATTTTTTTGTCGGGAAATGTTTTTTTAAGCATTGTCGTTAATTCCAAAGCTACTTTTAAAACAACATTCTTTTCGTAAACAGGAATTTTTTTTCCATTTTCTGTATACGAACCAACTGCACCGGGATCTTTACCCCCGTGACCGGGGTCTATTAAAATTGCTGCAACTTTAAAAAGAGGATCGTTTTCATAATTACTGTAAAAAAAATTTTCGATTAAGCTTGCCGTTTGCCCGTCAATCAAAATTGAAGCATTTTGTTTTATTGGTTTTGAGCAAAACTCAATTCGGCTTTTGTTAAAAACTACAAAAGGTTTGTCTACGCTTATAGTTGCGGTAAAATTATTTTTTGAAAAGGTAAGAGTTTCGCTTATAGCTTCGTAAAAAACTTGTGCGTTAATTTTTCGGGCAAACTCCAAAGTGTCATACCAATTCGTTTGTGCATTAGTTTTTTGAAAATTAAAAATCAAAAGCAAAGCACAAAATATTTTTATTTTTTTATTTTTCAGAATCATAAACATATAAAGCACCTTGTATTCCGCCGCGTAAAAACATAAGCCAAAATTTTTTATTTACTATCGAATCTTTTTTTGCAAGGAGCCATTTTTCAAGTTGCGGTTCAAGTGCAAACATTTGTTTTAAAGCTTTTCGTAATTGGCGTCCTTGAATATCTTTTATCTTTTTCAAAAATGGTTTAAAAATTTGTGGGAACAAAATTGTTAATTCGTTTTTGCCTTTTTTCATTTTCAGTTTTTTAAAAATCATTTCGTCGGACTTTATAATCTTTTCACATATAAGTTTTTTTTGTTCACAAGTTAAATTAAAAAAGTCAGGTTGAATTTTGTAAAGTTCAAAAAGCTTAGTAAGTTGAACTTGCTCCATAGAATTTTTTTCAAGCTCTCCTACAAGTTCAGAATTAAAGAATTCAAAATTTTTTAAGTCTGAAAAACTTTTTACATAAGATGCACACAAATACAGTTCAGTTTTTACTTCATTCGGTTTTAAACGCAAGAGAATTTTCCGCACAGCGTTTTCAGCTCGCTTGCACGCAAGTTTGTATGAGCGAGCTGTTGCAAGTATATTACCACATTTTTCCACATTGTTAGTAGGGAAGACAACTTCGTCATTTGCTTTAGCTCGCGTAAAAACATTTTTAACGCCACGCACTTTTTTCGCATCGTGAAGTCCGTAAACTTTTTTTACAATACCGGGAATTGAAATCCAAGCACGCTCGGCACAAAAAATTTTTGTGTTAAACCTTGTTGGCGGTAAATTTATTTTTTCAAGTCTTTTACAAACCGCCTCGCTTTTACCGAGTGCAAGCATTAAAGCCTCCCGCGTAATATTTATTCCGGACGAATATGGAACTGTCCAGCCCGACATATAACCGCCTGAAAGTCGAGCCGCAATTTCTCCAATAAAAACTTTTCCGTTTGACAAAAATATATCGCCCTTGCAAACCCCGTAATCTAAGCCTAAGGCGCGCGCACCTTTTTCAAAAGCATCACACAATTTGTTTGTGTCTTTTTGAGAAATGTTTGCAGGGATGCTATGTCCCGTTTCAATAAAAAAAGGTGGAAAAAAAATATGTCTGTCAGCGAGTGCTGTTACATAAAAATTTTCACCGATAATTAAACCTTCAATAGAGTATTCTTTTCCGTCAATAAACTCTTCAACGATTGCAGCTTCTGTTCGCGAAAAAGAAAGAGCGTTTTCCACTGCAAAGTTCAACTCCTCAAACGAATTAACTTTTTTACAACCGCGAGCTCCCATATTGTCGGCAGGTTTTACAACCAGTGGAAACTCAAGTTTTGCCTTTTCAAAGATTTGTTTTAACTGTGGAAATTCCTTTTTTGTAATGCTAAAAAAATCAATGGAAAAAACATTTGCTTTTTTAAAACATTCCCGCATTAAAACTTTGTTTGTTGCATTTTCACAAGCCGCAACTGAATGGCTTTTTAGATTACAGGCTTCGGCGATTTTTGCAACCGAATACGAAAAATCTGTAGCGGCTGTAAAAACCGCATCTAAGCCGTGTTTTGCTTGAAAGTCTTTTGCAAATGCTGTCAAAGCTTCTATATTTTTTAAGTCAATATTTTCAAAAATATCCGCCTCTTTTGCACAAACGGCGTTCGGATTTCCGTCAACGGCAAGAACTCGCAATCCTGCTTTTTTTGCCTCGCGAATTGCGATGCCCTGCATAAACCCCGCACCCAATATAAGAATATTTTTCACAATTACATTTTCGGCAAAAATTTTAGCTTTTTTAGTCTAAAAAGTTTCAGATAAAAATTCATATGAATTTATAAAATTTTTACAAAAAACTTATTTTTACGTAAATTTAAGCCACTTATACAACTTAAAAGCAAAAAGGTTACAAAAAAAGTGAAGTTTTTTTGATTTTTTGCTCTTTTTCTCTTGACTTTTTTTTTTTTTACTGCTAAAATTATGAAAATTTAAGATTGCTGGTTATAAAACCAGCACACGGAGGTGGAAAATGAAATTTTTTCGTAGGATGTTTTTAGGTGCCTTGTTAGTTATGGCAATGTGCTTTACTGTTACAAGTTGTGCCGAAAAACCAGAAAAGGATTCCGATGAGGTGGTTTATACTTATCGTGAAGCTTGGACTACTGGACCACTTAACTGGAACCCGCATACATGGGAAAATAGTGGTGACAGTAGTATGTTGAGCTTTATTACAACAAGTTTGGTTTATCCTGATATGACCGATACACCGGGCGAGTGGGATTGGTGTTTTGAGGCTGCTACAGCTGTTACTGATATCACGGCTGATTTTGCTGAAAAAGAAAAGTACGGGATTTCTGAAGATACTACTGAAGGACGCGTGTACCAAATTGATTTGGATCCTGATATGAAGTGGGATACAGGTGAGGCGATTACAGCGGACGACTACGAGTATTCTATGAAGGTACTTTTGGATCCTCATATGAAAAACTATCGTGCTAGTTATTGGGTTGATGCAGAAGCTGCACTTTACAATGCCGATAAGTACTTTAAAAATGATAAGGCTGGTAAGGATATTTATGCTGCTTATGAGCCCGGTAAAGATGTGCCTGCTGGTGCTGAATTAGTGTTTTCATTTGAAGAAACTTGTTACTTCTTTGGTGAACCTGCAAAAAATTATTACAAAAAAGCACAAGAAAGATTTATGTCTGGTGATGTTGATATCTTTAAAAAATATGAAGGACAAGATACTTTTCCTGTAACAGAAGAAGCAAAGGCTGACTTATTAGTTATAGCAGCTGCTTTTGGTGATACAGGTCCTGAGGCTTGGAAAGAATTCCAAGTTTACAAAACTGGCGAAGTTTACAAAGAAACGCCTTGGGAAGATGTTGGTTTTAAGAAAACAGGTGAGTACCAGATTGTATTTATCTTAGCAAAACCTCTCAGTAACTTTGATGCTCTGACTTTGTTTGGTAGTAGCCCTCTTGTACATAAAGAGACTTATGAAGCAAACTTTAAAACAGTCGAAGGGCTTAAAGCTACTTCATACGGTACAGATGTAGCGACTACAAGATCCTATGGACCATACAAGCTTGAGACTTTCGAAAAAGATAAGCAGATGCGTTTTGTACGAAATCCACACTGGGGTGGTTACAAAAATCCTGCTAACAAAGGTAAATATGTACCAGATGCTATTATTGTAGATATTATTGAAGACCATGCAACTAAATTGCAGAGATTCGGACAAGGTTTAATTGATATTGCGGGTTTAACATCAGATGATGTTGAAAAATACAAAAAAAGTGATCGCATTGTTTATACAGAAGAATCATATACTGACAGGTTAGTATTTGGAACAAGTAAAAGAACTTTGGAAGCTCGTGATAAAGAAAAAGGTAGTGGAAAGCGTATTGTACTTCACTATAAGGACTTTAGAAAGGCTCTTTCTCTCTCGATAGACCGTGAAAAATATTGTCGTGAAGCAACTGCTGGATTTAAACCAGCGATGTTCTTACTCAATGGTTTTTACTATTATGATATTGGTAATGATCCAAATTCGATATATAGAAATAGTTTTTACGCTAAAAAGGCTATTTTGGACTTGTACGGTATTGATGCTACACCAGCAGACGTTGATGAAAAGTATGAAAAGCTTACAGGTAGAGATGTTGGCTTAGCTCAAGAACTCTTTACAAAAGCTTATAAACAGGCTGTTGCTGATGGCGTTTACTCTGATGGTGAGGAAGTTCCTATTGAGGTTATGGTTAGTCCTTCTGACTTACAGCCATCTCACATTAAGCAGCAGGATTTGTTGCAAGAGTTTATTGATGAAGGTTCAAAGGGAACTCCTTTTGAAGGCAAAATCAAAATTAAATTTTTATCTGGTGACCCCAAAAGATACGAAAGTGTAGTTAATGGTAAACAGATGGCGATAAAGGGTGCATGGGGTGGTGCTTACTTCTATCCATTCCGTATGATAGGTTGTTATGTTAGCCCTGAGCATATGGGTGGATTGGATAGGATTCACGAATCAAATGGTTGGAACCCATCTAAAGAAAATCGTACACTTAACATCAAGAAGGTTGATGGTTCGACATATACAGATACTCGTGCCTTAAATGAGTGGTGGGCTGCTATAAACGGTGGTGGAGATTTTTTTGCAGCACCTGGTGTTGAAAAACTTCAGATTTTAGCAGCATTAGAAAACGCTACTTTATCATCATATCAGTGTATTCCTTTAGGAACTCACACTGTTGCTGAGTTGGTTTCTTATAAGATTGATTATGGTGCTGACGAATATCACGTAATGTACGGTAGGGGTGGACTTAAACACTTTAAGTTTAACTACACTGATGCTGAATGGGATAAGTTCGTTAAAGAAAACAAAGGACAGCTAAACTACGAATAAATCGAAAGGTTTAAAAATTTTAGTTAATCCTTAAGAAACACCGTGACAGGATGGCTTTGCTGTCTTGTTGCGGTGTGTCCTATTATGATTTAGCTTATGTGTGCGTTTTTGCGTCTTGTGAAAATGTAAAGGAGTATTCAATGAAAACATTTAAGTATGTGTTAAAGAGGTTGGGCTTGGGTATAATAACCTTCTTTATCATTATAACTATTAACTTTGTGCTTATTAAAATGTTAGAGCCAGAGTTACCCATGATGGGAGCAGAGGCTGAGCTAGAAATGGCTAGGCGAAAAGCTTTAGGTTACGATAAGCCCATTATGGTACAATATGGTATTTTCCTCAAAAATATTGTTACAACAGGTGATTGGGGAACATCGTGGAAAGTGGATTATCTTAAGCCCGCCCAAGAAGTTATAGCGAGTAGACTTCCACCGACTATAATTTTAAACTTATATTCGACCTTTCTTTCGATTCCACTTGGAATAATATTTGGTATAATTGCCGCTATTTATAAAAATAAATGGATTGATCAAGTAATATCCGTAGTGGTAATGTTATTTATCTCTGTACCAGCCTTTGTATATGCTTTTTTATTGCAGTACTTTTTAGGTTATAAATTGGGCTGGTTTCCTGTTATTGTTTCTTCTTTGTATGATGCTGGAGGATCGTGGTGGACATTGGATATGTTCCATTCTATGGTATTACCAATATTATCATTGTCGTTTGGAGCTATTGCAGGCTTTACCCGTTCAGTGCGAGCTGAACTTACAGAGTCTCTTACCAGTGATTATATGCTTTTAGCTAGAACTAAGGGATTGACAAAAGGGCAGGCGATTAGACGTCACGCACTAAAAAATGCTATGGTTCCTATTTTGCCGGGGCTTATAGCCTATATTCTTAGTATGATGAGTGGTGCTATTATCACTGAAAAAATATTTGCAATTAATGGTATTGGAAAATTATATATAACATCAATTAATCTATTAGATTATGACCTCTTTGTTGCTACGGGTATGTTTTATACAGCTATAGGTTTATGCATTAGTATTATTACTGACTTAAGTTATGGATTATTAGATCCTAGAATTAGAATGGGAGAGAGGTAAAATTATGGAAAATAAAGAAAATTTAAAACATATCCCTAAAGAAAAATTTGAATTAGTTCAATTCGATGATAGGATATTTGACGCAAAATTTGAAACTAAACCAATCAGCTATTTACAAGATGCTTGGATGCGTTTTAAGCGAAACAAAGCATCGCTTGCTGCTTCATATATTATTTTAGCTATTATACTTTATGGAATACTCGTGCCTTTTTTCTCTAAATATACTTTGAGCTATTCGGATGCTGTTTATGCAAAAGCACGTCCTAAATTACAAATGTTTGATGGAAGTGGTTTTTGGGATGGCTCTAAGGTTATGAAGTATAATGATAGGTACTTAATTCATACAGTCGGTATCGGATATGGTATAGCAAACAATGATGGTGAGAAAAAGCTGACTTATGATGAAGCTTTTGATGCTTCTCCTGTGATTTCAATGGGACCTGAATATCGGGACCATCGAAATCGCTACCGAAAAACTAAAATAGATTCATACCGTACAGTTGGATTTATATTTTTAAACGTGACTAAGGAAGAATATGACAAAATTGTTGCTTGGGAAAAAGAAAACAATAAACAAATTTTGTATCCAATGATTGATCACAAACACGAGTTTGCATCTTCTGACGAATCTGATGCTAATATTTGCTACCTAGTTGATGAAAAAGATAATCCTGTCGATGTTGATGGGAATAGCTTGAGTTTGGAAGAAGTGCAAAAAAAAGGCTTTGTGGATAATTATCTGCGAGATGAAAATGGCAATGCAGTTTACCATGTACCTAAAGATAAAACTATGATAGGTATTAGAGTACTTTATTACAATTACTATCAAATGGTAAATGGTTTTGAGCCAGCAAATGCTTTCGGTGTCGATGGACAAGGCTTTGATATTATGGTTCGTATGGCTCATAGTGTTCGCTTATCGTTAGCTCTTGCGATTTTTGTGTCGGTAATTAACTTTATACTTGGTTCTATATATGGATCAGTTGCTGGTTTCTACGGTGGCTGGATAGATCTTATATTGGAGCGTATTACTGATATTTTGGGTGGTATACCGTTTCTTATTGTTGCGACGCTCTTTCAGTTATACCTTGTTCAAACTGGTAAGGTTTCTACCTTTGCAGGTATACTTTTTGCTTTTGTTCTGACAGGTTGGATAGGTGTTGGATATAGTGTTCGTACTCAGTTTTATCGCTTTAAAAACCAAGAATATATTTTGGCTGCTCGTACACTCGGCGCTCATGATTTTAGACTTATGTTTAAACATATTTATCCAAATGCAATCGGAACTATTATTACAAGGTCAGCTTTGGTTATCCCGGGTGTTATTTTATCTGAATCGTCTCTTTCGTACTTGGGAATTATAAGTTTCCACGGTAAAGATATGGCTTCGTTAGGAACTATGCTTGGATCAGGACAAACGTATCTTTCGACTGACCCGCATATTTTGTTCTTTCCAGCAACTGTAATTTCGTTGATGATGATTTCGTTCAACTTGTTTGGTAACGGATTGCGTGATGCATTCAACCCATCGTTGAGAGGAGTAGAAGATTAGTATGGCAAAAAGAAGAACAATATTACAAGCACGAAATGTAAGAATATCGTTTTGGACTAATAACGGCTATGTGCGTGCCGTACGCGATGTTTCGTTTGACCTTGAAAAAGGAAAAACTTTGGCGATTGTAGGTGAGTCTGGTTCGGGAAAATCAGTAACTGCCCGTGCTATACTTGGAATTTTAGCAGGAAACGCTACCATTGATGATGGTGAAATTTATTACGACGGTAAAGATTTACTTCAAATATCTGAGGAAGAATTTCAGCGTATTCGTGGTAGTGAAATATCAATGATATTCCAAGACCCACTTTCGAGTTTAAACCCAATTATTAGGGTAGGTAAGCAGCTTACTGAGGCGATTATTGCCAATAACCGTGCACAGAGAAAGCGTGCAAAGAAAGCTTATAATGATTTTATTAAAAACCTTTCTGAAAATATGATTTTAGCCGGTGAAGATAGTGCAACCGTTAACGAAATGATTAAAGAGTTTTCTCTGTACATTGCAGACGGTGCTAAGCTTGAGTCGGCTTATGATGATGCACACGATACTATTGAAACTACAATTTCATATATTGACGGTGCAAAAATAATGCTTATAGATAGACCTCAAGCGGAAGTTGCACAAGAAGTAAAAAGAATTGTTCAATATTGTAAAAGAGCACCAAACGATTTTTTGATTCCTAGTTCTGATGAAAGATTTGCTAAAACAGTTGAAATTGTCGCGGATGTTGGGAAGCGTTATAAAAAAAGTGCTGGCACTGATCAGGACAAAGCTGAACTCAAGTCGGAATTGGACAACCTGAGAACCTTGCTTGAGCTTTCCTTAAAGAGATATAAGCCTAAATTTGTTGCCTTTAGTTACTATTTGAAGCAACGCGGTGATACAAACATAGATATAAATCAGGTTGAGTTTACCGATAAAGAGGCAGTAAAAGTCTTTAGAGAGGAGTTCTTGAATAGGTTTTTGGACAGTGTTCGCAAAGCTGTCGATTATTCCAATGTTGAAGCAAATAAGAACAAAAGAATCGCTATAGAAAAAATTGATGAGGCTTTGAAAAAACTTGAAACAATTGATGTAAATACTGTTTCAGAGATTTGTAATGAGCTAAAACCTTATGTAGCGAAGGGCATCGATAGATTGGAATTGCGTAAAATGGGTGCTGCTTATACCTTTGATGAATCGATTGACAATGCAATTCATATTTACAAAAAATCAATCGAAGCAGAAAAGTTAAGTGGTAAGAAAAAGAACGCTCTTATAAAAAAGCATAAGCTACCTACTGGAACAACTATTGAAAAATTAGGTGAAAAAATTCGTACGGTTTTGAAAAAACTTAGAGCTTCTTTTGAGTACCGTATAAATGAAAACACCAATATGGATGTAAATGAACACGCTGAAGATATTTATAGGTTTTTAACTTCGGAATCTTCGAAGATGAACTACAAAATGAAGTATAACTTAGCAAGAGCTCGTTCTATTGATTTGATGCAAGAAGTTGGTATTTCAAATGCTCGACAGCGTTTTATGCAATATCCATTTGAGTTATCGGGTGGTATGCGACAACGAGTTGTTATAGCGATTGCCCTTGCATCAAACCCTGATATTTTGATTTGTGATGAACCGACAACTGCTTTGGACGTTACAATCCAAGCTCAAATTCTAGAATTGATTAACGATCTAAAACGAGAGCGAAATCTTTCTATTATATTTATTACACATGACCTCGGTGTTGTTGCAAATATGGCAGACGAAATTGCGGTTATGTATGCGGGAAAGATTATGGAGTATGGAACGGTTGATGAAGTTTTCTATGAACCTGCACATCCTTATACTTGGGCACTTTTGGCTTCTATGCCTGACTTGGATACAAAGGAAAAGCTTGAATCTATACCGGGCGTACCACCAAATATGATTTTCCCACCTGAGGGAGATGCTTTTGCACAGCGAAACAAGTACGCAATGAAGATAGATTTTGAGGAGCAACCACCTATGTTTGAGATTACACCTACACATAGGGCTGCAACTTGGCTCTTACATCCTGATGCTCCAAAAGATATTGAGCCACCCGCTATTATAACTGATAGAATTCGTCGTATGAAAGCAAAAATGGAGGAAGAAAATGAGCAGCAATAAACCTATTATACGAGTACAAAATTTGCGTCAATGGTTTAAACTTGGAAGAAGTGACCTTAAAGCCGTTGAAGATGTGAGTTTCGATGTTCAGCCGGGTGAAGTTTTTGGTATTGTAGGCGAATCTGGTTGTGGAAAAACTACAATTGGTCGCTCTATTATTGGGCTTTACGAAATAACTGGTGGAGATATTTATTACGAAAATCACCACATAAACTCTGGGCTCCCGTTTCTTAAAAAACGAATTAAAGCGGCTAAAGCTGAAGGTAATAGTCAATTAGTTGATGAGCTAAAAGAGAAGTTGCGTGAAGACAAAAAAATGATTAAGCGTCTTCGATATAATGAGGTTATGAATGACATTCAAATGATATTTCAGGACCCTATTTCGTCGTTAGACCCACGTATGACCGTTCGCGAGATTATCGGTGAAGGAATGATTATCCGTGGTGAAAAAGACAAAGACTATATAGACCAAATGGTTAAAAAGGTGCTAAATCAAGTTGGGCTTGTTGGAGAACACGCTGAAAGATATCCACATGAGTTTTCAGGTGGACAGCGCCAGCGTATAGGTATAGCTCGTGCTATTGTTATGAATCCTAAGGTTGTTATAGCAGACGAACCTGTTAGTGCTTTGGACGTTTCGGTGCAGGCACAGGTTATCAACCTAATGAATGATTTGCGTAGGGAAATGGGCTTGACGATTATATTTATTGCTCATGACCTTGCCGTTGTAAAGTATTTTTCGGATAGAATTGCTGTTATGTACTATGGTAGAATGGTTGAGCTTGCAGACTCAGATGAGCTTTTTGCACATCCATTTCACCCGTATACTAAAGCCTTGCTTTCTGCTATTCCTGTGCCAGACCCATACACTGAACGCAATCGAAAGCGTGATGTTTATGTTCCAGCACTAGCTCACGATTACTCAGTTGATAAGCCGACTTTTAGAGAAGTTCGACCAAATCACTGGGTACTTTGTAACGATGCAGAGTGTGAAAAATACTCAAAGTAATAAAATAGCAAAATAACAAAACCTCTAGAACCTTGTGTTTTTGGGGGTTTTGTTCTTTGACAAAATTTGGTGTGTGCGGTGTTCTTTAAAAACTTTATTGTAGTCTTTAAAGAACATTCTAATTGTAAAGTTTTAATTTTCTTAAAATCTGAAATCTCAGATTGTTTTGTGATAGGGTATTTTCGTAGTTGGATTGTTTATGGATGAAATTCAAAATGAAGATGATGTTTTTGCTACTTCGCCTTTTGAAGATGCAGAACAAAAAAAGACTTCTCGTAAAGAAAAGATATTCAGTTTTGTAGTTCCTATATGTATTGGGATTGCTATTACAGCTGCAGTTCTTTTGATTTTTTATCCTGCAAGTTCTAGGTCTTTTGCTCATCATTTGTGTAATGGTTTGTTTGTTTCATCGGTAATACTTGCGTGTTTTGGTGGGCTAACTATGGTCAACAAGGCGGGCTTTTTTGATGTAGTGTTTTTTGGATTTAATCAGTTAGGGCAGGTTTTGAAAGATGCTGTTACAATGAAAAAAGATACTAAAATCAACACGGATTTTATTGGTTATAAAAAGAAAAAGTACAAGAAACGAGTCGCTCGTACGAGTTGGGTTATTGTGGGGCTTGTGTATTTTTTAGCTGCTATTATTGTAGTTTTTTTTGTTTAGATGATTTTTATTAAAACTGTAAAAGTTGGGTTAATGAATTTTTACCAAAAAAATTATCTTAAGCGAAACGGCGCCCTGCAAGTAAACTCGTTATAAAGTCTATTTAATAAAAGGGCAAAATGTGAGAGATTTATTTCATTTTTGCCTTGACACTTTTTTGTTTTTGGATAGTATATACTCGTTGAAGGAGTCCAAAAATGCAAAATAGCTTGAAAGTTTTACAGCTTATTGAAGAAAAAAAGTTTGCTGTTGCAAAAGAAGTACTGGTAACAATGAATAAGACAAACATTGCAACATTGTTGAGCGATGTTGGTCCTGACGAAATGTTAGTTATGTTTCGTCTTCTGCCTAAAACATTGGCGGCTGAAGTTTTTGCCTTCCTTTCATCTCACAGCCAAGAGTTGATTGTTTCGGCGTTTTCGGATTCTGAGCTTAGTAGTTTGCTAGGGGCTCTTTTTATTGATGATGTTGCAGATATTGTCGAAGAAATGCCTGCAAATGTTGCAAGCAGAATCCTTAAAAATGCCAATGAAGCAACTCGAAAAACTGTCAACCAAATTTTGCAATACCCCGAAGATTCGGCAGGTAGTCTTTTAACAACCGAATATGTGCGACTTAAAAAGCAACAAACCGCCAGTGAAGCTTTGGAGACAATTCGTTTACGAGGAATTAAAACCGAAACAATTTATACTTGTTATGTAACAGATGAAGAACGCTTTTTGCAGGGAATTGTTTCTTTGCGTGATTTAGTTTTGACTGACCACGAAAAAAAACTTGAAGAAATTATGACTACAGACTTCGTTTTTGTAAGCACTCACGATGACCGTGAAGTTGTTGCAGGTGTTTTTAAGAAGTATGGGTTTATTGCCTTGCCTGTTGTCGATAATGAAAAAAGGCTTGTGGGAATTATTACTGTTGACGATATAATGGAAGTTATTGAAGCAGAAAATACCGAAGACGTTCACCTGATGGCTGCAATCCTCCCTTCCGAAGAAAAATACTTGGATACAAGCGTTTTCAAATTGGCAAAGAACCGTATTTTTTGGTTGTTTATTTTGATGATAACAGAAACTTTTACAGGTGGTATTATTGAACACTTTACAGAGATTTTGCAAAAATGTGTAGTGCTAACAGCTTTTATTCCTGTGCTGATGGATACGGGCGGAAACTCTGGTAGTCAAGTTTCTGCTTTAATTATACGAGGGCTTGCGACTGGTGAAATTGAAACCAGCGACATTTTGCGTATTTTATGGAAAGAATTGCGTGTTGGAATTTTTATTGCCACGCTTTTGGGTTCAGCAATGTTTTTGAAAAACTTTTTTATTAGTGGAAAAGGTTTTCCTGTTTCACTAACGGTTTCTTGTGCATTGTCGGTAGCCATCGTTACAGCAAAACTTGTCGGTGCAACTTTGCCCATCTTAGCACAAAAATTAAAATTAGACCCAGCGACAATGTCAGCCCCGATGTTAACAACCATAGTCGACACCGTGAGCTTACTAGTTTATTTTAGCTTTGCAAAACTTTTTATACCTGCACTTTCAGTATAAAACTTTGAAACATTTTCGCTAAAATTTACACGCAGTAAGAAAATCGTATGCTCGGGCACACATTCGTGTGCCTATTTGTAAGAAAAGCGAAATACAGCAATGAAACTTACCAAGTCTTATTATTAATGCCGTCAACACTTGACAAAAACATCCTTGTTTTTTTAAGGTGGTCGAGTTTAAACTCGCAAAAGCAAAATACTAGCTCGCCGTCCATGGCGGGAATGGCGATTTTCTAAAAGCACGGACAAAGGTTACAAATGTTAGAAAGTTAGAATAATTTTTCAAGGTGTTGCTATGCCACTATTTTATCTTTGCAAGTTCATTTATGACAATCTTTTTTACGGCTTCAGCAGAAGTGGCATTTTTGGTTTTTGCTAAAATAGTTTTTGCCTCTTTTAAGGATAGTTTTTCAAAAAAAGCTTTCATCTTGGGAATTTTACGCAATTGCATACTAAAAGAACGCAAACCAAAGGCAAAAAGCAAAGGAGCTGCAATTTCGTCATTTGCCATTTCACCACACATTGAGATTGTCGGTTCGTTGTTTTGTGTAGGCTTTATAAGATTTCCTGCCTCTATAATATTTTGTAAAAGCGTTAAAACTGCGGGGTTAAAATAATTTGCTAGGTTTGCAACTTTTGTGTTTTCGCGGTCAGCTGCCATTAAGTATTGGGTTAAATCATTTGTGCCGATGGACATAAAATTAACGGTTTTGGCAAAAGTCTTTGCCATAATTGCAGCGGAGGGAACTTCTATCATAATACCCAATGGTACATTTTCCGCAAAAGCTTTGCCCTCATTTTTAAGCTCTTGTGATGCTTCTGCTATAATTTTTTTTGCTTGAAAAACTTCATCTACTGTAGAAACCATTGGGAGTAAAATCTTTACATTGCCAAAAGACCCCGCTCTCAAAATTGCACGAATTTGGCTTTTAAAAAGGCTTTGCTTATCTAAAAAATAACGGAGCCCCCGCCAACCAAGCATTGGATTTTTTTCTCGCAAAAGTTCTTGCTCGCTAATCATTTTATCCGCACCGATATCAAAGGTTCGCATAACTATGGGCTTGTTATTTAAAAGTTTTACAAGTTCAGCATACATTTTAAACTGTTCTTCTTCGTCTGGAAACCTTGCTTCATCCAAGACTAAAAATTCCGTGCGAAAAAGCCCCACGCCTGAAGCAAAGATAAACTTTTTATCCTTCACTTCCTCAGGAAGAGTAATATTTGCATCAAGTTTTATTGGAATATTATCCTTTGTTTTATAAAAAGGGGCATCTTGTACTTCAATTTCGAAAAGCTTTTCTTCTAAAAATTTCTTTTCTTTAATAATGTTTGAAAAGTACTGAATTTCGGTTTCGCTTGGCTCACAAATAACGCAAGCATTGTCAGCATCTAAAACAACCGTTTTTTCGTTTAGATTACAAGTTTTACTAGAAAAATTTACACCGACTAGCATAGGGATGCCCCAAGCTCGAGCCATAATTGCTACGTGACTTGTGGCACTCCCCTTATCGTTTACCAAGCCTGCAATACCAATATCTCGGAGCAAAATTGCTTCGGAAGGTTTTATTTCACTTGCAAAAAGAATAGCTCCAGCGGGAACTTTTGTAAAACGGTTTTTGTTCTGCTCGGCTTTATTTAAAAGTTCATATAAAACACTATCAAAAGCGTCTTTTATATCGATAGCTCGGGCTTGCATATAAGGGTCGTCTTGGGCATTAAAAAAATCCACAAGGGAGGCAACTTTTTTGTTGAGAGTGTACTCAATGTTCATTTTGCCCTGACGCAATTCTGATTTGACTTCGTCTATAAACGCAGTGTCGCTTAGCATAGCCAACTGTGTTTCTAGGATTTCTTTTGATACTGCTTGACCTTGTGTTTCATTAATTGACTTGGAAAGCGTTTTTTTAACAGTTTCTATTGCATCATCAAGTTTTTTTTCTTGTGTGGGAAGAGCTTTTTCGCTTACTGCATAAGCTAATACAACAAGCTCTTTTTCATCAGGTAAAACATAAGCTTTACCAACAGCAAGACCGTCTGAAGCTACAAGTCCAGAAAGTTTTTTCATCAGAGTTCCAAAAAATAAATTTGTATTAGAATATATTTTAGATTATTTAGTAAATCTAAGTTTAAAAACCTTGCAGCAAGCCACAAGGTTTTTTTTACGAGAATTTAGCCCTCGCTTGCTACACCTTCTTCAAGCAAGCGGGTAAACTCATTTTCATACCAAGCTTGTGAAAAAGGAAAGTGATTGCGTAAAACAGGTCGTAACTTAAACTCAACCTTCTCCTTGCAATCTTCACAAACATCATACTCTTTAATGTGCCAATAATTCCTTCCGGTAATTGGATCCTCAATTTCGCTTTTGCAAATGTCGCAGTAAAGTGCTTTCATCTTAAACTCCTTAAAAATAACTGATGTATTATAACCTAAATTCAATTTTTTGTCGAGTACTTTTTGTCTTTTTTTAATATTCTTAAGCTTTTTTTATAATAGTTTTTCTATTTCGTTTTTTAAATCGGCGTAAGCTTTAGATTGACGCTCAAGTCGTGATGCCAACAGCTTAGAAATAAAAATCCCATAATGAGGGTGTCTTTCAATAAGATTAGTAAATTTTGTTTTGGGTAGTTTTATAAGTCTTCCCTCACCTACAGAAACAATTGTTGCGGTTCGTCTACTATCGAGTAAAAAAGCCATTTCTCCTAAAAAAATATCTGCAGGATTTAAAAGGGTTAGAAGTTTATTTTTAACATAAACTGCAAAACGACCTGAGCAAATATAAAAAAGGTTTTCGGACTTTTCGCCTTCTGTGCACACTAGTTGCATATGTCTGTAGGGCGTTATTTTTTCATCTTTTAAAATTGCGGGAGTGAAGTTTGCCACATTCAGCTGATTATCCAGTTCAAATGAAACCTGATTCCCTACTTCGTTATAGGTAAGATTTTTTACCAGTTGCTGGGACATTTTTATGCCCATACCATGCAAACCCGGTTCAAAGGCTCGGTTTAAACGTTTTTTCCAGTCAAACCCTTTTCCCTCATCTCGTATTGTAACCTTTGTAATGTTAGGAGCAATTTTATAACTTATGTAAATCTTTTTTTTATGGATGCGTGGATCTTTTCGTTTTTCGGCAATTAAATCTAAAATGTTTTTCCCACTTTTTAGCCACCGATTTTTTTCTTCGTAGTTTATTCCACAATTGCCGTGTTCAACTGCATTTAATAAAAGCTCCATAGCAGTTGTTTGAAAAGCCGACCTTCCATTTTCATCTAAGCGGTTAGTATTGTAAAGATAAGTGCAAAGTAAATTTACATAAAAAGAAACCTCAAATGGATCTGTTTCGCTAACAAAACTTCCCTCTTCAATTTCACTTGGATCAATGTGTGAGCGACGATTATACAAAAAACGCTCTTGCTGAATTAAAATATTTATAATTTGCTGTGAATGATTTTCAAACTCTTTGCGAGTTATAACAAACAAAAAATTCGGGTTTTTTAGAGCTTCTAAATCTCTTTTTTCAGCATTTGTGTTTACAATTGCTATAACCCCACCAAACATAAGCCAAGGGTCTTCTTCTATCAGCTTTAAGCATTTTTTCGCCTGTGTATTTTTATCACCAAAATCAATAATTTTAATTTCGGGAATTTCATATTTTAAAAATGACATAACATCGTCAAATTTGGAGACTTGAAAAAACTCAAACTTATTATTAGAAAACTTTTTTTCAGCATCTGTAATTGCCTTTACAGTACTTTTAACACTAGTGATAATAGGAAATTTTTTCATAATTTTTTATCTGATAACATAACTTTTATTAAAGTCTATCAAAAAGTACTGAAAAAATCAAGAGTATAATTTTAAATGAAAAAGTTTGAAAATTTAGTAGATATAAGACTAGTCTTACTTATGAAAAAAAATGTTTAAAAGCTTTTTTATCGTCAGTGAATTTTTCAATAATAGTATTCTTAGCTTTACAAATTTTGTTATAATAACAAATGGTAAATATGAAAATAGAGGAGCAAAACACGGCAATAAAATTTGATAACGGATTGTGTAAACCCTTTGAACAAATTTAGCTTTGGGATATAATAGCCCTGTGGAATTTTTGGAAGTTGTTTTTAATCTGCCTATTCGCTCAACATTTTTTTATAAAAATTGTGATGTAAATATTTCAGGATTTGGAAAACGAGTTTCGGCTTATTTTGGAAAGCGGAAATTAGTTGGTTTTGTCATCGGAGAAAGTGAAGTGCTCCCTAAAGATTTTCCTGCTGAAATCGAAGTGCGAGAAATTGAGCGTTTTGTGGACACTGAAATTTTGTTTACAAAAACTCAAGTAATACTTGCAAAAGAAATTGCAAGCTTTTATATTTGCACGCTGGGCGAAGTTTTGTCTTGTATGTTACCATCGGCAAAACGCGAAAAGAGTTTGGATAGCTTTGGTTTAAGTTCGGTAGAATTTTCAAAAAAGAATTTTTCTCTTTCGCAAGAACAAGCTCGGGCGGTTGAGGAAATAAAGCTAGCTTTAAATAAAGGGACACAAGCTTTCTTTTATTTGTTTGGCATTACAGGTTCAGGAAAAACAGAAGTTTATTTGAATGGGATTGAACTTGCATTGGAGCAAGGAAAGTCGGCAATATATTTGGTGCCAGAAATTGCTTTGACACATCAAACGAGCGAGGAGCTTGTAAAACGCTTTGGCTCGAAGGTTGCAGTTTTGCATTCGGGTTTGACAGCGAGTAAAAAACTTTCCGAGTGGAGACGCTGTTTGACGGGAGAAGCTAAAGTCGTGGTAGGAGCGAGGAGTGCTATTTTTGCTCCCGTTCAAAATTTGGGTTTAATTATAATTGATGAAGAACACGACAGTTCGTACAAGGCAGGTTCGACTCCTCGATATCACGCAAGACAGGTGGCGATGATGCTTTCGGGGATTCTTGCTTGTCCGCTTGTGATGGGGTCGGCGACTCCGTCAGTGGAAGCTTGGCATTCAATGCAAACGGGAATTATAAAAAAGCTTGAGCTTACAAAACGCCTTGCAGGTGGTACTCCACCAAAAATAAAAATTGTTTCAATGCAGGGACAAAAAGGTTCTTTGAGCCAAACTTTAATTGCAGAAATGAAAGAAACAAAGGCTCAAGAAAAGCAGTCAATAATTTTTTTAAATCGTCGTGGCTTTGCTCATTTTTATTTTTGCCATTCTTGTGGTTATCAAATGCTTTGTAAAAATTGTTCGGTTTCGATGACTTGGCACAAAAAAGAAGGAGTGATGAAATGTCATTATTGCGGGTGGCAGAGTGCACCACCACATAAATGTCCCGACTGTGGTTCGCTTGAAGCGGGCTATGCAGGATTTGGAACTGAGTTTATAGAAAATGAAATAAAACGTTTTCTCCCCGAATGTGAACTTGCACGAGTTGACACCGATAGTGTGAATAAAAAAGGAGCGCTTGAAAAAAAGTTAAAACTTTTTCGAGAAAAAAAGATTGACATTTTGTTAGGTACGCAGATGGTAGCAAAGGGCTTAAACTTTCCTGAAGTTAAACTTGTGGGAATTGCTATGGCGGATACGAGTTTGCAAATGCCTGACTTTAGAGCTACCGAACGAACCTTTGCTTTGATTACACAGGTTGCAGGAAGAGCGGGGCGATTTATGCCCGACGGACGGGTAATTATTCAAACGCTTAGACCTACTCATCCTGCAATTATTTTTGCAAAGGAGGCTAACTTGGAAGAGTTTTACGAATTGGAGTTGGTGCATCGTCGGCAGTTTTCATACCCGCCCTTTGCCCGCCTTTTGCGAATTGTTTTTCGTAGCAAGTCAAAAACGAAGGCGGTAAAAGCTTCTCAAGAAGTAACGCATTTTCTAAAACAGCGACTACCTAAAACAGCCGAGCTTTTAGGTCCCGCCGAATGCGTTCTTTCGATGGTAGCAGGAAATTATCGAGAACAAATTCTTTTGAAAAACAAAACCATCCGTCCCCTGCAAAATTTGGTTTCCGCCTTAGTTGAAAATTTTAAACTTTCGAATGGTGTATATATGGAAATTGATGTAGACCCCGTTTCATTATTGTAGTTTTGAAACTAGTTTTTTAACCCTTGTAAGACTTGAGCGTGCCTTGCGAAAATCGTTTATCGCCTTGCTTTAGGTGGGCAAGGCGTCTTAAACTATCGATGAGTTTCAACGCAAATCTGGCAAAGTCGGGCGGGAATTTTTTCTCCAAAAAATTCCCGTCTAAGCGAACCAGAGCTACGCTCCCCGCTAATGCGTAAACTTTGTAAAAAACTCAACGCTAGAAAAGTACAGACATTTTTTCTC
>JARGFC010000088.1:0-48326 GCA_038397925.1 Treponemataceae bacterium | reverse complement strand
CGCTAAACCTTCTTTTCTTGCTTCTTCTCGTTCGCCTTGAACCATCAATTGATATTTATATTCTGAAAGCTCACGGGCAATTTGTCTTTCTTCTTCGGTGACTGTAAGTAGTACTTCATTTGCCATATTTACTCCTTCGTTCTTTTCGCAAAGCGATTTTAACGCTTTTGTTTTTACGTCGCTTTGATAATTTCCTAAAAAGCGTATCCAAAAATCTTGTGCTGTGTAATTATCAACATCCTTTTCTAAAGTGTAACCTATTAACTCATTTAAGTCAATATAAAGATATTGAAGTATCGAGCCTTTTGATGTTCTAGGCAGCTTTGCTGTTTTTGGAACTTTTTCCCCAAAAACTGTTAAGCTAATTGCGTATAGCGGTTCGTCCAGTTTTGGATGTTTTTTTAGAAAACGATGTCCAACGCTAAGTAAATACATTTGTATCCTTTGCGTAAAGTCGGTTTTCCAAAACTGTTGCATTTCGATGTTTACAACTAAACGGTTGTCGGTTTTTACCAAAAGATCCAAGTGATAGGTTTCAGCATTTGGCATCTCACGGGTCAATTCTGTGTTTAGAATATCCGCCGTTTTGATTTCGCCATAGGTGTTAGCCAAAAACGCATTTAGAAAACTAATTAGTGCTTTGTTGCCTTTTTCGCCTTTTGTAAACATCAACTTGAAAACCCAATCAGTTTTTGGGTCAAGTAAATCATCTAAACTCATAACAAAACTCCTTTTTTTATAAGTTGTTCTATTACTAATATAGCTAATTATTTTGTTTTTTTATGCATCTTTGAAAAAAAAGTTTAGAAAAGTTTGTTTTTTGTAAATATTTAGTAAATTTGTGAAGTTTACGCTTTAGCGAGGAGCGTAGCTCTGGTTCGCTTAAGCGGGAATTTTTTGGAGAAAAAATTCCCGCCCTCGTTGCCAGATTTGCGTTTTAGCTCAACGTTAAGTTTAAGACCCTGAGTTATCCGAGACGAGGGGATAAGCGTTTTTCGCAAGGCACGGACAAGTCTTACAAATGTTAAAATACAATTTAATAACTCAGCCAAACAACTGCACATTCCCACCTTGACTTTTTTTTAAGATTATGTTATAAGTAACAGATGGCAAAAAAACTTTTGTTTAAGGTAAATGATATGCTCGTTTACCCGGGTCAAGGAGTTGGAAAGGTAACCGAAATTTCTAATAAGGAAATTGATGGTCAAACCATTCAGTATTATGTTGTGTTTTTGTCCGAAATGGATATGACAGTTTTAATACCAACGGATAGGGCTGAGGAACGCGGCTTGCGTTCTATAGCCTCTAAAAAAAATGCCGAAGCTGCTTTGAAATTTTTGTCGGAAGAGCCAGATGCATTACCCAGCGATTGGAAAGCTCGTTATCAGCTAAATACGGATCTTTTCAAAAGTGGAAAAATTTTAGATGTCTGTTCGGTTATTCGTGCATTGTATCATCGAGGAAAGGTTAAGGAATTACCAATTCAAGAAAAAAAACTTTATGAAAATTCGTACAAAATTTTTCAAGACGAAATTGTTGTTGCTCTCAAAATAGATTCGCAAGAAGCAGAAATGCGTATTCATAAAGCGTTGGAACCTTTTCCCCAAAATGAAAAAGCAAATTCAAGTAGTGATAGTTTGGACGATGATATTTTTGAAGACGATGATGAGTTTGACGACTAAAACTCTGCTGTAAGTTTATGTTTGACTTTTCGGTTATTCTTTGTTGTGCGGGAAAATCCACTAGATTTGGTATGGGAGAAAAAAAGGAATACTTGCCCTTGTCCTTATTTACAAAGCAAAATTCTTTATCGGCTTCTGATTTTTCAAGCGAAGGTATAAGTGTAATTTCAGAAAGTGTTTATAAATTTTTAGCATTTAAAAACCTAAAGAATATTGTCATTCTTATTCCAAGTGGCGATAAAAAAAAGGTGCAAAAAATTTTACAGCAAGATTTTCGTTTAAAAGAAATTAACTTTACTGACAACACAAAAGCAGAACATTTAAATTACACATCAAGCAAAAAACAAAGAATTTATTTTGTTGAAGGTGGCAAAACAAGACAGCTTTCGGTTTTTAATGGTTTACAATTTTTAGTTAATTTAAGTGAAACTGAAAAAACTCCCTATGTTTTAATTCACGATGCAGCTCGTCCGTTTTTTTCTTCCGCCCTTGTGGAAAACATTTTAGAAAAACTCAAAACCTTTGATGCTGTCGTTCCCGGACTTCCTCCTGTAGATACTCAAAAACAAATAGATGATAATTTTTGTATTAAAGCAAATTTAGAGCGAAAATTTTTACGAGCAGTACAAACACCTCAAGCTTTTAAACTTGCCGAAATATATCAAGCAAATTTGCTTGTGGAGAAAATTGCTGACTTTACAGACGATAGCGAAATTTTTTTTCAAGCCTTCCCTGAAAAAAAAATATATATAATTGATGGGGAAACTTCCAATACAAAAATTACTTATGCAAGCGATGCGATAAATATCAAACAAAAAAAACTTGCAATAAGTTGCAAAGAAAAAAACTTCACGCCTCAAGCAAATTTGAGAATCGGCTTAGGTTATGATTTACACAGGCTGGTAAAAGATAAGCCTTTAATATTAGGTGGCGTTCTTTTAAAAAGCGACAAAGGATTTTTAGCTCACTCTGACGGCGATGTTTTGCTTCACGCTATTATTGATGCTCTTTTGGGTGCCGTTGGTTTTTCAGATATTGGTTCACTTTTTCCACCCACAGAAAAAAAATGGAAAGGCGCATCATCGGTTGAGCTTTTGAAATTGGCTTGGGCTACTTGCAATGCTAAGAAGGCTTACGCTATACAAAACATAGACTGCGTTTTAGTTATGGAATCCCCCAAGCTACTTCCCTACCGAGAAAAAATTCGCACAAGCATAGCTGAAACATTAAACTTAAAAAGCGAGCAAGTTTTTGTTAAAGCTAAAACTGCAGAAAAAACAGGCATAGTCGGAGCGGGCGAAGCAATTGAAGCCTACGCCACAGCCCTTGTTTTGGTAAAATAAGACTCTCTAAATATTTGTTCCGTCGGGAATAATAGCATTTCTTAAAATTACATAAATCCCGTCAACTACGTGATAAAAACCATAATCCCCATCAGGTTTTCGCTCCGCCATCCCAATCGAAACATTATTACCGATGCGAGCATTTTTATCGATAATAGCTTTTTTAATTTTACAATTTTTTCCAATACCAACGGAAGGAATTCCAGCTTTTATGTTTTCTTGCTTTTCTTCTTCAGTTTCGTAAAAGTCAGCCCCGAGACAATAAACGCCCTCAAGATAGCTATCGCTTTCAATAATCGAGCGTATCCCAATAATAGACTTGGTAATTACAGATTTTGTTACAATACAACCATCACTACAATTTACATGCTTTAGCTCAGCGTAGTTTAGTTTTGAAGGAGGTAGATTTCGGCTATGTGTATAAATAGGCATTTCTACATCATAAAAGTCAAAATCAGGCTGAATATCCGTTAAAGCAAGGTTTGCATTATAAAACGAGCGTATCGTTCCAATATCCTCCCAATACCCATCGTGCAAAAAAGCAGTCATCTTATATTTCCCAATTGACGAAGGGATGATTTCCTTGCCAAAATCCATCATATCGTTATCAAGTGCTTCTTCCATTACTTTTCGGTTAAAAATATAAATCCCCATCGAAGCTAAATATTCTTTTTGCGGATTTTTAGACCTTAACTTGGATGTAAGAGGAATCTTCCACTTGTCAATATTTAAATCGGGACTAGGCTTTTCCATAAATTCCATTACTTCATTTTTTGTATTCACCTTCATTATACCAAAACCAGATGCAGCTTCTCGAGTTACCGGTGTACAAGCAATGCTAATTTCAGAATTATTTTCAATATGTGCTTGTAAAAATTTTTTAAAGTCCATTCGATAAAGTTGGTCGCCTGCTACAATCGCGTAGTGAGTAAAATCTATATCTGAAAAGTGTTTAAGATTTTTACGAACACTGTCCGCAGTACCCTCATACCAACCAGAATGATCAAAGGTTTGCTCTGCTGCTAAAATTTCGACAAAGCCGTCCGTAAAACCATCAAAAACATATGCTCTAGCCAAATGCAAATTTAGCGAAGCTGAATTAAACTGGGTTAAAACATATATTTTTTTTAAGCCCGAGTTAATTAAATTGGAAAGGGGAATGTCAATAATTCTATGTTTTCCACCAAATGGAACCGCCGGCTTTGAGCGGCTTTTTGTTAGCGGATATAAACGCGTTCCCTTGCCACCACCTAAAATCAACGATAAAACTTTTGCCTTTGCCATTTTTCCTCCTCTTTAATTTGCAATTATCTTGAAAAATATAGCTTTTTCAAAATAACTATTGTAACATCCCTATAACTTCTTACTAATTATAAATCACAGTTAAAAAAAGTTAAAGGGGGTAAATTCGAAAATAGCAAGATTTGTAATATTTTTTTATTTAATTATCATTTTCAGGTATTATTTTTCCAAGTTGCCCGCAAGCACCTAAAATATCACTTCCCTGTTTTGCTCTCCTTGTGACATTTATTCCCGCTTTTTTTAAATTTTGTTCAAAAAACATAATTTCTTTTTCGCTTGGGCTTTCAAAGTCAAGTTCTGGAATTTTATTCCAAGGAATTAAATTAACATGTGCTTTTAGCGGACGAGCAAACTCAATCACCTCATCAGAAAATTGTTTGCCTGTGTTTACATTATGCATAAGTGCAAGTTCTAAACTTATTCGTCTTTTTGTATCCTGCGAAAAGATTTGCAAAGCTTTTTTTAACTCAGGAAGTGGATTTGTTTTTGCGATGGGCATTAAAGTTTTTCGTAAATCTTCGTTTGCAGTTGTTAAGGAAACAGCCAAGCGTATTTCAGGTAAAATTTTCCCTAAGCTTTTTATCCCCTCAATTACGCCCGCTGTCGAAATAGTAATTCGTCGCTTTGAAAAATTTCGCCCCTTTGGATGAGAAAAAATTTGAATAGCCTTTTTTACATTTGCTAAATTCAAAAGAGGTTCGCCCATTCCCATAAAAACAATATTGTCAATTGTGCCGACATTTTTTTCCAGCAAAAAAAACTGCTCAACAATTTCCCCTGCAAAAAGATTCCTAGCAAAGCCAATCAAACCCGTTTTACAAAACTTGCACGCAAGTGGGCAACCAACTTGACTTGAAAGACAGGCAGTTTTTCTCTCCTTATCCACCAATAAAACGGTTTCAATTATATTTTTATCAAAAAGCTCAAGAGAGATTTTTTTTGTACCATCAGGATCATTTTTTGTTTCAATAATTTTTGTAGAGCGAGCATAAAAACTTTTAGCCAAAAAATCTCGTTCATCCAAGCTTAAAGTTGTAAACTCATCAAAGGAAAAAATCCCCTTTGAAAAATTTTTAAAAATTTCAAAACTTTTAAACTTTTTTAAACTCGGAATTAAAACAGCAATTTCCTCAGGTAAAAGACCAAGTAAACAAAGTTTTTCAAAATTATCAAGTTTTAGAGTCGGCATATAAAAAAGTTAAAAACAATTGCGGTTTTTTATTTGGCTATAAAGATCCACAATATAAGCATTTCTAATTCCAAACTGTTTGAAATCCTCCAAAATAGATAGGGCTTTTTCCGTTTTGTCAAGCATTAAATAACATTTTGCAAGCTCAAAATAAATGCGATAATTTTTTTTATCCTTTTTTAAAAGCCCATTAAAACTTTCTATCGCTTCGTTATAAAGTCCTCTTTCTTTTTTTAAAATCGCCAAGCCCAAACTAGCATAGCTATCGTAGGCTATATCTAAAGCTTTTTTGTAAGTAAGTTCTGCATTGTCAAATTCACCAATGTTGCGATAGGCATCGCCTAAACGAGTTAAGATCACTTTATTGTGCGGGTCAATTTCTAAAATAGCCTTCCAGTAAATTAAAGATTTGTTATGCTGCCCTAAACCTCTATAACAATCCGCGAGTCCAAAAAGAGCGTAAAAGTTTTTTGCCTCCTTATCAAGTGCAGCAACAAAAAAAGGCAAAGCCTTATCAAAGTATTTAAGCTTTCGATAACAATTCCCGACCGAAGTTAAAATTCTAATATCTGTGTTATTATTTGAAAGTTCTAAAACTCTCTGCCAAAAAGATAATGCCTCTCGGTATTTTTTAAAATCGTAATGCAGATGCCCTAAACCTATTAAAGCATAGCTATTATTTTCCTCCAAGTTCAAAACTTTTTGGTAAATTGTTTTTGCTTTATCAAAGTTTGAGATTTTACGATATGCATCTGCAATTCGAGTTAAGATTGCAACATTATTTTTGTCGAGTTCAATAGAGCGTTCCCAAGTTTCAATAGCCTTTTTGTACTTTCGTTGACTTTTATAACATTCGGCAAGACCAAAAAGTGCATAATTATTATTTGGATGAAACTTCAGACATTCTTCATAATAATAAATAGCCTTATCACAGTTTCCAGTTTTTCTAGCAACATCACCCAATCCAACAAGAGCGTAATTATTATTCGGGTCTAAATCTAAAACTCTCATAAATTCAAGTTTTGCGTTTTTTGTATCGCCTTCTTTTAAAAAAGCATAACCTTGTTTAGAAATCTCCGAAACTTTATCCAAAAGATTATCAGTCTCAGTTTTTACCTCATCCTTTTCATCCTTTTTCGGAAAATCAAAAAACATATCCAAATCCGGTAAGTCGGGCTCAATATCTTGTTCACTTTCCTCGTTTTTGTTTTTTAACATTAAACCTCCTATTCAATCATAGTGCGTATTACCTGTGTAAGATCTTGGATTATTATATCGACATTGTGTTTATTATTTGCTAATTTATAATATTTTAAGGCTACTAGTTTTTCATTTTTTTTATAGAAAAAATCCCCTACCCGATTTAAGCCATCAGAATATCCTGTCGTAGCAAAAATTTTTGCTGCCATTTCTATTCTGCCCTTATTAAATAATTCATTACCCTTACGATTTAATACAATTTTCTGTTCAACAGAAAGCTTTGTCTCGGTTGTTTTTAAAAAAAATTCATCACTCATAAGTAGAGTTTAGCTTAAAATTTGTTTAAAATAAAACCAGTTCCATAATTTAAAAAATGAAAAAACGGAACTTTCCAAATAAAAGAGTTAAAAAACAAAATTAAGGGGTTTCTAAAAACCGAAATTAACGGTTTTTAGAAACTCCCACCAAAAAGGCAAAGCCTTAAAAACTCAAGGCTTATAGCTTATTAAACCAGCCTTATTTTGTTAAAACGTTGTGAATTCGCTCTAAAACCTTTTTTCTATCAAGAGGTTTAACGATATAGTTTTTTGCACCAAGTAAGAGTGACTTTTTGACAAGTTCTTCTTTACCCAAGGCACTAATCATCACAACCTTTGCATTTTTATCAAACTCAACGATTTTTTCAAGAGCAGTTAAACCATCCATTTTGGGCATAGTTATATCCATTGTAACTAGGTCTACGTTAGGACAGAGCTCTTTGTACTTTTCAATAGCTTCAAGTCCATCCATCGCAGTAGCTACAACCTCATAACCTTCACTGCTTAAAATTTGATTTAATTGTTTTGTAACAAAAATCGAATCGTCTACAACCAAAATTTTAAACGGGGTTCCATCAGGTTTTACCCCTTCTGGAGCCCTTTCATTAATATTTGGAAAATCCTGCTTCGAAATCATAAATTCACCCCTTAATTTGCTCTGTCACGAATAGCGACATTAATTTCAATTTTACCTTGTGGCACTTCAATCGGAACAATTAAAGCTTCCATATCAGTATTCGAAATCTCCATGTTCTGACCTGTAAAAATTGCCGGTGGCGTTAAGTCGAAACGAAAACCTAAATCATGCAATTTCGTTACAGCTTGAGCTGTAATAAGATTTGCAAGTTCAGTAATCGTAGCCCGAACTAACTCATCGAATTTGGTCAACTCCTCCGAGTTCATAGCCGAGGCTATCTTTAATGCGGTTTCTTGGTCCATATCAAAAAGAACTCGTCCTTCCACATCACCAGCCAAACCGACCATTGCAGCCACGCCCATAACAGGCATACAATTAGACTTAAGATATAAGTCTCCACGCTTAATTTCACCACCCAAAACCTGCGATAAAATATTATACGCAGCTTCTGTAAATGGATTAATATACTCTACACGCATGTACTTCTCCTTCCATAAATTAGTCTACTAAAAACTATGTTTTCAGTTATTATATTATTCTTTTGTAAAGAATATTATACCTGATTCTGTAAATCTCGCCCAACCACTTTGTTTTGGCATAGATTCATTTCTACCCAAAAGCACAATTCCTGAGCGTTTTAAAACTTCGTTAAACTCTGCTATCAAATGTTGTTGATTTTCTGCTGGCATAAACGAAAGCACATCTCTAGCTAAAATAATATCTGCATCAGGAGCGATGTTTTGATGCAAACAATCGTGATACTCAAAAAGTATCATTTCTTTAATCGTTTTATTAAAAGTATAAGACCCATCAACTCCTTTTACAAGATATGGTTTATAAATTGAGTCTATATGTTCGTCAGGAAATTTTAAAACTGTCGCATTTGAAATTAAAAGCAAATCATTATCGTTTGCATAAATACGAATTCGTGCATTTGGATATCTTAATTTTAATACAACTGCAAAACTATAAGTTTCATATCCCGCCCCACAACCTACATTCCAAACATTTATAACAGGAGAATCATTTTCAGGAAGAGCCTTATAATAAGCATTCATATACTCTTCACTCCAAAACGCATTGGTAAAGGGAGACACAAAATCGTCCATAAATTCATCTGCGTCTTGAGTGTTTTGGATTTGTAAATTTCCTGCTGGGCGTAAATCTTGCCAAATTTCATATCGTTGTTTTATCCAATCCTCGTTTACAGGGCTTAAATAAAACTTTTTCATAGCTTTCAAGGTTTCTCCAATAAAGCTTATATCAGAACCTTCAAAGGCTACCCTTTGTTTCAATTCGGGTTTTTTATCAAGGCTAGCACTTTGAGAACTAGCACGCTGGCTAGAAGTCTCGGTGGACTTAGTCGCACTCTTAGTAGAAAAAATCCTATCTACATCTAGCAAAATATAAAGATGCCCCGCACTTTCCACAACCCCTTTGATATATTTTATATTGATATCACCAAAAATAGGATGTGGTGGCTTTATAGTCTTTTTTGAAACTGCTACAACCTTATCAATCTCGTCCACAACAACACCAAAGCGTTGTTCGTCAACGATAACGATAATCATACTTTCTACTTTATTTTTAGCTCGTGCTTGAACAGGAATATTAAAAAACACACGCAAATCAATAACAGGAATAATTTCACCACGAAGATTATAAACACCCAGTAAAAAAGGTGGTGTATTCGGTACAAAGGTAAAATTCCCCGCTTTTGCTATTTCCTTTACACTTAAAATATCGATAGCATAATCTTTTCCCGCAAGGGAGAATGTTACCATTCTAAAATCAAGAACAGCAAGCTGTTCATTGATTGAATCCTCATTACTAATTTCAATTTCTTGGTTTATTACTGATACATCTGACATACTTATTCTCAAACCTCACTTTTACCAAACTGAAGCATCGCGACGCTGGCGAGCATTTATTTCTTGTCTCATTCCTAAATCTAAAAGCTGAGCAACATCAATAATCAATGAAACAGAACCATCACCTAAAATTGAAGCACCAGCAATTCCGGGAGAATTTGTAAACTGGTCAGTTAAGGGCTTTATAACAACATCCTCTTTACCAATTAAAGTATCTACCATTAAACCAACCTTTTTTTCGTCCGAACCTACAATAACAATATAGTTATTATCATCTTCGCGGGCTTCGTGCTGAATAGAACTGATGCCAAATAAACGACTTAAACGCAACAAGCTTATAACCTCATCACGACAGTTAAAGACCTCGTAATTGTCAATGGTACTAATTTCAGAATCTGAAACTCGCACGCTTTCCACAACTGAAGGAATTGGTATAGAATAAATTTCATTCCCAACTTTAATAAGCAAGCCTTCAATAATAGCCAAGGTCAATGGTAGCTTAATTACAAATCTTGTGCCTGCATTTAATTCACTTTCTACAAAAACCGAACCATTTAGATTTTCGATATGTGTTCGTACAACATCAAGTCCAACGCCTCGTCCAGAAACATTTGTAACTTTTTTACTGGTCGAAAAACCCGGCTCAAAAATTAGTTGAAAAGCTTCAATATCCGTTAAATTTTTATCAGGGTGAATAACACCTCTTTCGATAGCCTTTCTTTTAACAGACTCTACATCAATACCATGACCGTCATCAGCAACTTCAATGACTATCATATTGCCTTCGTTGCTCGCTCGCAAAAGAATTGTTCCTTCTTCGTTTTTGCCTTGTTTTTTACGAACATCAGGCACTTCAATTCCATGGTCAATGGAGTTTCGTACACAGTGCATAATCGGATCTAAAAGGTCTTCAACAACAGACTTATCAAGCTCTGTGTCTTCTCCTTCAATTACAAGCTGCACCTTCTTATTCAAGTCTTTACATAAATCTCGCACAACTCTTGGAAAACGATTAAAAATCTGGCTAATTGGAACCATTCGTATTTTCATAACGCCTTCTTGAAGCTCGCCAGTAATACGCCCTAGATTTTGCGAAGCAGACTTAAACTTATTTATCGCTTGCTTAAAATTAGAGTCAACGCCTGAGAATATATCAAACATTCCAACATATTCATCGCTTAACTCTTTTTTAATTACATTTAAGTCAGCACCAGCTTGAATCCTTTCTAAGTATGAAGGAATTTTTTCCATCAGCTTACGCAACTGATCTTTGTAAAGATAAGTTTGAGTTTGAAAGGCAACATACAAATCGTTAAATTCAATAGTATTTTGATTAAGAGAAGCCTTTGTAATAACAGCCTCACTAACCAAGTTGAGTAAATAGTCAATCCGTTTTGAGTCAACTCGCAAAATAGAAGAAGTTTGATGCGAAACTGTTGGCTGTTGTTTTGTTTGTTTTTTGCTAGAAACAACTTCAGGCTTTGCGTCATTGCTGTCCTTAGGCGCTTCTGTTGGTTTTTCTTTCTGTGGCTTTGAAACAGCTGCATCACCACTTAAATCAACAACCTTTACTTCTACTCCCAATGTTACATCAGGAATATTTGCAACATCGTCAATGCTTTCAATAGGAGCACCAGATGAAACTATATAAATAACATTAGGATGAAAAACATCCTCATAAAGCTCATCAAAATCGGGAAGGGTTTTCAAAACTGTAGAGCATTGTTTTAATGCAGCATATACTTGAATCCCGCCAACAGTATTCATTTGATTGCTTTCATCAAAATTTACACTTACTTGATAAACCTTTTGGTCGCTAGGCACAGCACCCGCAAGTTCCAAGCGTTCGTACTCCGTAAGTATTTCTCCACCTTTTGCAAGAGAAGTAGGCTTTGCAGTTGCGGGTTTTGCCACCTTCGGTGCACGGGTTTTGGGCTTTGACGAAACATAGGAACGAAGTTCGTTCGCCATAGCTGAAACATCTTCAGTATAAACGCCACCTTCTTTCCTTACTTGTAACATTTCCTTAACAGTGTCAATTCCCGCAAGCAATAAATCTATAATTTGTTCGGTTACTTTAACCTTGTCACTGCGAATCTCATCAAGTAAATCCTCAATGGCGTGAGTAAAACTCGAAATCTCAGTCATTTCTACAGTTGCCGAACCGCCTTTTAAAGTATGGGCAGCACGGAAAATCTCATCAACCGCATCCTTATTTGTAGGATCCTGCTCAATAACAAGAGTATTACTTTCTAAAAGTTCAACTTGTTGATCTGCTTCAGCGAAGAAATCTTTTAAAAGCTCTTCGTTATTTATATCAAGATAGTCGCTCATACTTCAATTATATACTTTGAGCAAAAAAAAATCAAGTGCAAAAAAAAATAAAAATTACTTTTTTTAGCTTTTTTTACAAAAACTTTACAATATGTTGTAAAAATATACAATTTTGCTCAAAATTTAACAAGTTTTGGGGTTTGAGTTTTAAAATAAACTTTGCCACAGCAAAAGGATATTATGTTTTTTTTAAATGTCATAAAAGCGAATTTCTCTGCACAATAAGTTTGTGCTGACTAAATTTTCACTTCGTTGAACAAAACTAAATCTAACTCCTGAAAGTCATCCAAATTCCTTTGGTTGTATTTGGGCAATTTCCCACGTCCTAAACGCTCTATCGCCCCTTCAATTAGTGAAAGCGATTGCATATCAAGTTCCGTTCCCTTTTTCAAAGCCAAGCTTCTATAAGGATGCATATGTAGAGGAATATTTGCCATCATTGTGTGATTGATGAGTTGCCAATTTTGATGAATGAGATCGCGAGCCTTCGTAAAAACTTTTTTCCGTTCCTCAACAAAAATAAGTTCAAGCTCTTTTTTGCCTACAAAAGACTCTTGCACTTTTGGATTATTTGTAATTATAATTTTACTTTTTTCGTTCATAACACTTATTCTAAAAATTTTGAGTTTTTTTTCAATTGAAATAAAAATATTTTCGCTCTAAATTTTAACCCTTTTAAGACAAGCCTTACTTGTGAAAATCGTTTATCCGCTCGTCTCGGATTACGAGCGGTCTTAAACTTAGTAATGAGTTAAAACGCAGATCTGGCAAAGTCGGGCGGGAAATTTTTCTCAAAAAAATTCCCGCCTAAGCAAACCGGAGCTACGCTCCTCGCTAATGCGTAAACTTTGTAAAAACTCAACGCTAGAAAAGTACAGACATTTTTTCACTCGCCACGGACGGCGAGCTAAAATAAAGCATCTAGCGAGTTTTTTGTAAACAAAAAACTCGTCTACCTTAAAAAAATACGGACATTTTTTTAAGGTAAGCGTTAGGCACATTCAAAGTTGTTTTGCATTTTTCAAAATGCAAAACAAAACAAAAGTCGTGCGCCAATTTTAGCACGACTTTTGGTCGGAGCATAAGCGGAGCTTTGAATACGCCGACCTTGTTTTGCTTTTCAGGATTTAAAGCAAAACAAGGGAACGCCCAAAAAATATTGTAGACAAAGCAACATATCAATCTTTACTACAATGTACAATTAAAATCTTTTACCAAAATACCGCTAGGTAATTCCACGCCACCTGTGTTGCGCCCACCATAAGTTGAGCCGTTTACAATAAGTTTTGTTTCTTCGGTTAAACCCAAAAGATTTGCTCCAAACATATTGTATAAAGATTCATCCCAACGAAGGTCCGCTATCGGGCAGACGGGTTTTCCGTTTTCAACCCACATACAAGCGTGACGCGTCATTCCTGTAACCCGAGCAACAGCAGGATCGCTCCAGTTTAAATAATTAAAACTGGAAATATAAATTCCTGTGTCTAAATCAGTGTAAGCATTTTTTTCTTTAAGCTTGCCACCACCAATTGAAATTGCACGGGTATACTCGGAAGTCGGAGCACCATTAGATTTTAAGTCAAATTGTTTTGCACTTCTTGTACTTACAAGAATATTTTTAAGCTTACCTTTTTCAACAATCATAAGAGTTTCCGGAGCAAGTTCCCCTTCTTTGTTAAACGCAGGTTCCAAACCCTTTGAAAAATCTTGGCTTAAATTAAACTCAGGTGAAAAACTTTCTCGTCCTTCCTTTAAAGCAATAAAAGCACTGCTTCCGTCATTGAAACTTCTAGCACCAAAGCCACCAAAAAAATCAGCTACATCAGTGAGAGCATTTGCCGTTATAAAAGCTTTGTACTTACCGGGCTCAAGTTTTTTAGGTTCCTTGCTCAAAGCTTCCAACTGCCCCAAAGCCTCACTAACTTTTTTGTCGTATTCACTTTGTTTCCATTTTGTGTCTGCATAACTTCCTTTGACAGCACGCCCATTTGCAAGCCAAACAGAATAATCCAACAAAAAGTTTTCTGTTTCATACCAATGGCGAGCACCACTACTTGTTGCAACTCCTCGTGCAATTTTCCCTTGAGAATATAAACCGTTATAAGCCTGTCCTGTAAAAGGCTTTAGAATAACAGTCGGGATTTCGCTATCATTTAAAAGGCTGCCTTTAAAAACCTTGTCCGAAGTTTTCTTTGAACTTGGTAGCACAAAATATGGATCTTCTGGTAAAAGCAAAATTTTGTTTCGAGCATTTTCTAAAGCTTTTGCACATTTGTGAATATCCAGCTCTGCGTCAAAACTCAAACCAAGAGAAAAACTAAGACTACGCTTTTGCTTAAAAATCGTTACGTTAATATCAGCCTGTTCTACAAAACCATTTTGTCTAACAAGTGCTTCTTTAAAACGCATAAAATAACTTTGTTCACCTGAATAAGTAATTGAAATAGCTTCATCGTTTCGAATTTCAGACAACAAAAAATCTGCAATATAATTAAAATGTTCTTTTAAGTTCATTATTTTCCACCTCCAAAAACCTCAGTTTCTTTAAATGCACAAATCGGACTTGCATGACTTACATAAATAACTTGATTCGGTTCACCCTTGCCGCAGTTTGGCGTACCAAAAGCTTCGCAAGTTGAAGCATCTCCCACAGCAACAAGATTATGCCAAAACTTAGAAGTAATACCCCGATAATTTGGATTGCAAACAGTTTTTGTAATCTTACCATTTTCGATTAACTTTCCGTATTCGCAACCAAACTGAAACTTATTCCGATAATCATCTATCGACCACGAACGATTTGCATCCATCAAAACACCCTTTTCAATTGAAGCAATCATTTTATCAAAACTTGTTTTTCCATATTCCAAATTTAAGTTTGCCATTCTGTCGATAGGAGGTCTGTTCCAACTGGATGCTCGCATATTTGAAACATTTGCAGTATAATTCTTTGTTCGATATGCACTTTCTGTACCACCAAGTCCACGAATAAGCAAACCGTTTTTTATTAAATATTTTTTTTCAGCCTTTGCACCGGTTGCATCTGTAGCATAAGTTGCTAACTGAATTGGATTAGTCGGGTCGAAACTTATATTCATCAGCGATGAACCATATTTCATTTTGCCAATGTCTTCAGGCTTTACAAAACTTCCACCGGCAAAATTAAGTTCATCGCCCAAAATCCTATCCAGCTCAAGTGGATGCCCAACACTCTCATGAATTTGCAACATCATTTGATTTGGCTTTAGAACAAGGGTTCGAGTATCCGATGGGCATTCTTGGGCAAACAAAAGTTCGCAAGCTTCTTCGCCCACTCGCTTTGCTTCCACAAGTAATTGTGGCAAATCAAAAAACTCCCAACCGCCCTGAAAAGTCATTGCACTTGGACCATTAAAAGAACGGCGTTGAATTATTGAATCCTTGCGGGCGGTTGCTTGAAATGTATGCCCGATATAATCAAACTCTTGGACAACATAGGTCCCAATTGAACTTAAAAGTTCGATAGTTTCGACTTCATAAAAAAGATATGCGGTCGTGTTAATTATTTTATCATTAACTTTCAAAGCCTTACAAATTTCTTGAAGACTTTCCACAATTTCCGAAACGGAAGGGGCAGTCATTTTTTTTACTTGACTTTTATATTTTGCAAAAGTTTGAGGACGCACAGATTCGTCAAACTCACAAATGTTAAAAAACTTTTTAGACCGCACAGCCTCAAAAGCTTTTAACGCCGCAGCTTCCACACCCTCTTCCGTTAAGTTTGGTGTAGCAGCATATGCATAAGCACCCTTATAAAAAACTTCAACCATCACACCCTTGTCATTCCAGCTTGAAACGCCATCTAGAACACCATCAGTCATTGCATACAATGTTCCTTTTTTGCCCTGCAAACGCAACATAACAAAATCCGCAAGTGGCACTGCGTGACACGCAACTTCTAACAAATCGTGTAAGCTATATTTCATATTTCCTCCGTAAAATAAATAAGTAAATTGTAGCACTTTTTTTAACTTTATACAAGATAAGCATTTTAGTAAATATACCACTAGCAAAAAAAATGTATATAAGTACAATTAAACTTATGTATCAAGTTACAGCTACAAGGCGACGACCACAAAATTTTGATGAACTTTTGGGGCAGGATTTTGTAAGTGCGACGCTAAAAAAATCAATAGAGGCAGGCAAGATTGCAAATGCCTATTTATTCTCAGGTCCACGAGGTTGTGGTAAAACAAGTACGGCAAGGATTTTAGCAAAAGCAATAAATTGCGAAAAAGGTGCAACTCCATCTCCTTGCGGAGTTTGTAATTCTTGTGAGCAAATTACAAGTGGTTCCAGTTTTGATGTTATCGAAATTGACGGAGCATCAAATACGGGCGTGGATGATGTACGAAAGTTAAAAGACGAAATTCTTTTTCCACCGAACTCAAGTCGTTATAAGGTCTATATTATAGACGAAGTACATATGCTTTCGACAAATGCTTTTAACGCATTGCTAAAAACGATTGAAGAGCCACCACCTTATGTGGTATTTATTTTTGCGACTACAGAACTTCACAAAGTGCCAGCAACTATAAAAAGTCGGTGTCAACAATTTAACTTTCGTCTGATTGACATTCAAACTTTGTATGAAGCTTTGAAAGCAACAGCTACGGAGTTAAATATTCAAGCTGAGGATGAAGCTCTTTATTGGATTGCTCGTGAGGGAACAGGAAGTGTTCGAGATAGCTATACACTTTTTGACCAAGTGGCAGCTTTTTCTGACAACCATATTACGCTTGAAAAAATTCAAGACAAACTTGGGCTAACGGGGATTGATGCTATAAATGATATGCTTGTCGCTTGCGTTCACAAAAATCCGAACGAAGCTCTGTTAATTTTACACGAGTCTTTAAACAATGGAATTTCTGTAGAACAATTTACAATTGACTGCACAAAGTATTTTCGCAGTTTGCTTTTAGTAAAGCACGGGATAACTAAGGAAAGCGTTTTAGGACAAAGTGCATCTAGATTTTCTGTAGAAGTTTTAGAAAATTGGCAGTCAACACAAATTGAGCGAGCTCTTGGAATTATGCTTCAACTTTATAAGGATATTAACTTTTCTGTAAACCCGACTTTTGAATTGGAGCTCGCAGTTTCAAGGCTTGCGTGGCTTTCTGATTATGTTCCACCAAACGAATTAAAACAAGCTTACGATAATTTAAGACAAGTGTTGATGGGCAAAGATGTAACAAAGTTAACACAATCGAAAACAGCAAGCTCACAGGGGCAAACTCCGAATGTAAGAATACCTAATACACAAAATTCACAACAACGAGTAAACTCTCAAGAGTATGCAAATCCGCAAAGGCAGGCGAATTTTTCGAGTCCTGCACCAAAACAAAATGCTAATACGGCTAGTTCTTATACAATTGATGAACCACCTATTGAAAGCTATGAGGGTGCTTTTGACTCTTTTGATTTAGCGGACAGTTTTATGACAGAAAAACCAAACAAAAATTTTCAGCAAAAAAACTCTTTTGAAAATACAACACCACGAACACAAACAACTGTGGGAAATACAAAAAACCAAAATGCTGAAAACGAAACTGTCCGCTCTTTTTCCAATGAACAAGATTCTGTACACTCCGAATCCGTTGGAGCTACGCCACCAAGTTTTGATGAACTAAAAAACAAACTCCTTACAGAACTTTCTCAAAAAAAACCGCTTCTTGCTGTGGCGTTAAAAGATGCTCTGAGCTTTGAAAAAATAGGCAACGAAATTATAATTCAAATGGAAAAAGTCTTTCATTGCGCAACAATTGAAAACCACAAAAATATAATTCTTAACGCATTCAAGCCTCTGCAAATCAACGGATTGTCCCTAAATGTAAAAACGGTTGCAGTTAAAACATCCCCGCAAAAACAAAGCAACGAACCACCTGAAAAGATAAAAAACCTCATGCGAATTTTCCAAGCACGCTTGGTTGAAACTATAGATCTACCACTAGATAAATCGCAAATTTAAGCTCGCCAACACTTGATAAAAACGTCCACGTTTTGTCAAGTGGAGCTAGTCTTTTTTGCTAGGTCTACGCAGTAGCGAGGAGCGTAGCTCTGGTTTGCTTAGGCGAGAATTTTTGTACAAAAATTCCCGCCCGACTTTGCCAGTTCTGCGTTGAAACTCAACGCAAAGTTTAAGCCCCTGAGTTATCCGAGACGAAGGGATAAGTGTTTTTCGCAAAGTAAGGATAGTTGTACAAAAGTTAAAACACAAGTTCACTAGCTCGCCGTCCGTGGCGAGAGCGGATTTTTGGCAAGTAAGGAACAAGTCTTATAAAATATTAATATTTTTAGACTTCTAACTTTTAGCATCACATAACTTTAATGCAGAACATTTTGTGCCAACTTTGTTGACGCTTTTTTAAATTTTAATCGAAAGATCAAGAGCAAAGCTGGCGCGTATTTTTTTCCAAGCTTTTTCTGAATATTGCGAAAGCCAAAAAGCATAGTTGAGCTCAAAATACCCCGCATCTACACCGATACCAAAACTTGGTGCAAGCTCGTTAAATCCTAATCGTAAATGATATGCATCGTTAAACTCAAAATCCATACCTGAACTAAGATTATAATAAATAGGACGCTCGTTTTTTATGGGCGAAAGCATATCGTTAAAGTCTAGCCAAAAAGTATAGTTTGTAAATGTAGTAAAACTTCCGGGCAAAATGGGAGTAATAGCTATACCAATGTTTATCTCGGGGATTGGACTTCGATATTTACTTTTGTCGACAGGTTTTGAAGACTTAAAGTCGGCAAAGTTTGCATATAGCGTAGAAAAAGTTGCCGTGTACAAATCTCGGACAGTAAACCCAAGTTTAAAAAAGTCATTATGATCATAAAAAAAGCCTACATCAAAGCCGATAGCCCCAGTAAACATAATTGGATCACTGTCAGAAAGAAAGTCTTTCGGTTCGAACTTCGTAGCTGTACTCGCTGTAATGGGGTGATTGTCTACAACCGTAAAGCCTTGAAAATATCCCTTCATTTGGATACCAAGTGAAACAGCGTTTAGCTCGTCTCGAAAAACTTCTGCTCCATATCCACCCGTTAAAAAAAGCTCCTCACCAAAAACAAGATTAAACTTGACCGTCTCTTTGCTAGCAGAGCCTTTCAATCTCGTGGTATTAAAAATGCCAAAGGCAAAGTTTTTATCTGTTAAACCGAATCCCAAGGGACCTATTGCATTTATGTTTATTGCTCGCTCGTTATCACTTTTGTAAACTGCTTTCTCAAATGAAAGCAAAGCTACGTTCCATTTTTTTTGTAAATTTGAAAAAAGAGCAGGGTTTGTAAAAAGCGTATGAAATTCGGCTTTTTGAGTCGTGTGGGCACCACCAGTTGCAGTTAATTTTGGAAAATTAAATTCTGGTTCTTGCAAGACTGGAAGATTTACCTGTGCATAAAGAGAAAAATTCAGAACAATAAAACTTAAAAACAATTTAAACCTTAATTTCATACTAACCTCAAAGTTATAGGTGGCCTTGAAAAAACATCAGTTTTTGCAAGGCTTTCCTTAAATTTATGAAAGTGAAAAATCTCTATAATAATTTAAAAGACTTTTAACTTTCCCTAACGGGTTTCTTGAGAACCTTATTGCAACTTTTCAAGATACCTTATAATAACATATTTTTAAAAAAATATTTAGTGGTAAAAGCTTTTGTTAAATATGTATTATACGGAGCAAAGTTCACAAAAAGTTTCGTTTATCTTTACTTTAACAAGACTTCCGCTTTTCAAATTTTCGGCATTTTTTTCGTATTTTAAAGGCAATAATAAATAATTTTCTGTTAAGATTTTTTTACCTGTCTGGGATTTTTCTACAATTCCCGTAACGCAAGAGCCACATACGCTTTTAAGATAAGCTTTGTAATTAGTTTCCGAAAGAGCATTTAAGCATGCCACCCGTTCCCCAGCGATACGCTCAGGCACCTTAGGTTTTAAGTCATAAGCGAGCGTTTTGGGACGTGGAGAAAAAGGAAAGGCGTGAATATGGGTAAATGCCAGTTCTTTGCAAAGAGTATATGTTTTTTCAAAATCATCGTCGCTTTCGGAAGGAAAACCCGCAATTATGTCTGCACCAATAAAGGGCTTAAACTTAACAGAGCGAAGTTCTTCACAAACCCTATAAATTTTTTCGATATTTGCAGGGCGTTTCATTAACGTTAAAATCCGCTCGCTTCCAGATTGAACTGAAAGATGAAAGTACGGACAAACTCGTTCTGAGCTGATAGCGTCCAAAAACTCATCGGAAATAGCTTCGGGATAAAAACTTGAAATTCGAAATTTTATCTTTTTTGTATTTTGTAAAAGACTTATTAAAAGTTTAGGAAAATTTACACCGTCACTTTTATACTGAGCGAGGTTTACACCTGTTAAAACAATTTCGTTTTTTTCCGCATCTTCGATTTTTTTTGCTCTCGCAATAACCTCATTAACATCCAACGAAACCGAAGCTCCACGAGCTAAATGAATACGACAAAAGGAACAAGCAGAATTGCAACCATCTTGAATTTTTAGAGTTGCCCGAGAATGAAAAGCAAAATTGCTGGTGGCTAGTTCAAAAGCAAATTTCGGCTTTTCTTTTTTTAAGTTTTTATTTTTTATGTTTGAGACTGCTTTTTTGTTTTGTTCCAATTGTAAAGAGGCATCAAAATGACTTGCAGTAAAGTCTGAAAAAATATCTAGTGAAAGTTCCAAAGGATTGGCTTTAAGTTTTTCAGGAGCAAGTAAAAACTTTTGGTAATAGTATTTTGGAAATTTAGCCAAAAGTCCTTTGTGCATACCGGGAAAAACTTTTACAACTTGTGAAATTTTTTCGATATTCTTGCCATCTAACTGGGCATAACAGCCCGAAACTAAAATCAAGGCATTTGGAAACTTTTTAAGGCAGGAGCGAATACTATGTCGGCATTTTTGTTCTGCCTTGCTTGTAACAGTGCAAGTATTTACAAATACCAAAACCACCTCTGACGTATTTTTTCTTTTGTCAAAAATTTTAAAGCCAGCTTTTAAAAATACATCTGCAAGAGCCTCTGTTTCGCTTTGATTTAATCTGCAACCAATGGTTTCAAAATGCACCAAGAACATTACATCCTGCTTAAAATCCGAGAACGCCCGTCTTGAGCTTCAACCAAGTTTTTGTTTAAATCCAATGCTCGCTGATAAGCGTGAAGAGCATAGCTCGGTTCGTTTGACATTTCCCGTGCATAACCAAGCCTTGACCACCAAACCGCATTATTAGGCTCAAGCCGAACGGCTGTGGAAAAAGCAATATCCGCATGTGAAAACTTTTTCAAACGTAAATAGATTTCGCCTAAAAAATAATAAACCAGTGAGTGCCTGTTGCCGTTCGGGGCGTAAACTACATATGTTTCAAAACAACGAATTGCTTCACCGTTCTGTCCTAAATGATAATACGCCTGTCCTTCAGTTTCCAAAATACGAGGGTCAAACTTGGAAATGCTTTTTGACTTTTCTGCCCAATTCAAAGCTTCAATATATTGTCCGTCAGCAACCAAAGCCCAAGTTAAAACAACATAGCTATCTAAATTATTTGGCGCATCTTTAATTTCACTTAAACAAACTTCAATGGCATTTTTATACTGCCCTGAATTATACATTTTCAAAGCATCAGGCTTATCCTGTGCATAAACAGAAGTAAGCAAAAAAAACAAGCCTAAACTCAAAGCTATTTTAAAATTTAAGGTTTTCATTATTTTATTCATATTAAACACAAATTTTTTGACTTGCAATTCTTAAACCACAACAAGTTTTAACATTTAATGTTGCATTGTACAAATACCTGAAAAAAAACATCCCGGCTCCAACACAACCTCAGGTGCCGTAATGTCCCCCGTAAGTCGACCCGAAGCATAAACATTTACGCTGGTACTAGCAGAGACATTGCCAAAAACCTCACCCTTGATTATTACTCTATCAGCAAAAATATTTGCACGCACTTGGGCTGTTTCCTCAATGGTTAAATCACTATTTGATTCCATTCGCCCCGAAACCTTGCCCTTTATCATAAGCGGTTTTGCAAACTGAATATTCCCCGTAAAATCAATATCCGTCTCCAAAACCGTTTCGTAATCGTCCTCATCAAGGTCAGCTAAATTATATTTTTCGTTTATTGTCATTTTAATATTATGCATAATTTTCATCTAAAAGTCAAGTGTTAAAAGTATTGACCTTTATAAGACTTGTCCTTATTTTGAAAAACACCACCCCCGACACGGATGTCGGGCTAATACATAGCAATAGCGAGTTTTGAATTTTCCTTGCATTATAAATAGAAAATTCAAAACTCGTCACCTTAAAAAAACACGGATGTTTTTTTAATGTGAGCTTTAGATGGGCGATGGGTCTAAAACTAGCGTTGAGATACAACGCAAATCTGACAAAGTCGGGCGGGAATTTTTTGGAGAAAAAATTCCCGCTTAAGCGAACCGTAGAACAGCAATGAAACTCGCTAACAAAAAGAGCAAAACGCAAGTTTAACGCCTATGCGTAAACTTGTGCAAAGCTCTAATTAAACGTAAAAATCTCAAGGCAGGTTTACGGATAAGTTTTCCACTTTGCGAAAAAAGCTCATCGTGAGTTTCAAACCTTCCGCCATCCAAAGGTGGAAGGAAAAAGTTTTAAGCAAAAAAGCTTGAGTTGTATAAAAGTTAAATTTATATTTGAAATATGACCAATGTAGGATTGACTTTTTTTTTCAAAGTTTGTACAATCGGAAAGTTTGGGGGCATATGGCAAACAAGTTTGAGGCTAGGTCATTGACGGTGATTGAAGATTTTTCAATTGAGGCGCGAAAATATCTTTTTGAAAAAACGAGGGTTTTGAAAAAGGCTATTGAAGAAAATGATACAACTACGATTGATAGTTTTAGAATTAATGATAGAAATCTAGGAATTTATGAAGTTTTTTTGGAGCCTAGTACTCGGACGCGGGAGTCTTTTAAAAACGCGATGGAGTTTCATAATGCGAAGGTAAGTTCGTTGGCGGTAGAATCTTCGTCTTTTAATAAGGGCGAAAGTTATGCGGATACTTTTAATACTTTGGCAGGATATAATAATAGTATTTTTATAGTGCGAAGTAAATTGGAGGGGGTTTGCAAGTGGCTTGAAGATGAGGCGAAACTTTTTGCACAACGTAATAATCTTAAGCGAAAACCTGCTTTTATAAATGCGGGCGATGGCAAACACGAACATCCTACTCAGGAGCTTTTGGACGAGTTTACTTTTTTGGAGGACAATGCTTGGTCGACAGATTTTATTCACATTGCCTTGGTTGGAGATTTGTATCACGGGCGGACTGTGCATTCCAAGGCTGATGGTTTGTTGATTTTTGACAAGGTGAGGGTTGATTTGATTGCACCACATGAGCTTTCAATGCCTTCAAACTATAAAGATAAAATGTTGGAAAATGGTTTTGAATTACGGGAGTTTCCTTCGATAGAGGAGTACTTAAATCAAGACGATCGTGCAAAAATCTGGTATTTTACTCGTCCACAACTTGAACGAATGGGTGAGCGTATTTTGAAAAAGCAAGATGAGCTTAGAGCGGCAATAACTTTTCGTAAAGAGTTTTTGGAAAAAATGATAGATGGAACTAAGTTTTATCATCCGCTACCTCGTCATCGTGAACATCCAACTATTCCAACTTTTTTGGATGAAACAAAATTTAACGGTTGGGAACGCCAGTCGATAAATGGAATGTATGTGCGAATTGTTTTGTTGTCATTGATAGCGGGAAAAATAGGGCAGGATTTTACAGGTAAAATTTGTGATAAAGACAAAAAAAACAAGTCCTTAACAGAAGAAGAATATATTATTAAAGTTCCTGTAAAAAAGAAACCAAAAAAAGACGATAGGTTTTCCGAAGGTGTTCGTCCAATTCAAGAGGGAATTGTTATCGATCATATTTGTCGCGGAGATAGTCCGACAACAATTCGGCGTCATATGGCTAATATCGTAAAGGTGGCGGGGCTTGAAAATGGAAAGGGCGGCGAATGGGTTTCGACATCTAAAAAAGACGAGGGCATTTTTAAAGGAATTATTTTTAGACCGGGCAAATATAATTTGAGCCGAGCTTGGTTAAAACGCTTAGCGGCTGTGGCTGCGGGATGTACGCTGAACATTATTGAAGACGGTCAAATTAAAGAAAAGTATCGCACACATTTACCGCCTCGCATTTATAATTTTGCGGACATAGCTTGTAAAAACACGGATTGCATTTCACACCCAATCCATGCGGAAAACGCTCCAGCGATTTTTTATCGCACCCACGATAACCAGTACGCTTGTCAATATTGCGGGACAGTGCATGAGTTCAAAAATATTTGGAATGTGTAATGGCTGTTTATTAAAGGTAGTGAAGTATTTTTGACTTTTTTAAGACTTATCCTCACTTGCGAAAATCTCACTCCCGCCACGGACGGCGGGCTAGTACAAAGCAACAGCGACGTTTTGCAACACCAATTTTGTCAAGTTGCAAAACTCGACCACCTTAAAAAAACAAGGATGTTTTTTTAAGGTGAGCTTCGGATGACGAGCGGTTTTAAACTTCGCGTTAAGCTAAAACGCAAATCTGGCAAAGTTGGGCGGGAATTTTTTCTCCAAAAAATTCCCGCTTAAGCAGACAAGAGCTACGCTCCTCGCTGTAGCGTCAACTTCGTAAAAAACTCTACACTATAAAAATGCTTATCTCTCAACAAGAATGTCGGAGCATTACAGAAGTATTTGCGAGTTTTTGTGAAATAAAAACTCGCTTGGGTTTTATTTTTTAGCTCGCCGTCCGTGGCGGAAGTTTTTCACTAATTAAGGCTAATCTTACAAAGGTTAAATTTGAAAATGTGACACTTGAAAAAAACTTGGACTTAAATATAATGGCAGTAGAGGTTTTTATGTTCTAGAATAACGAAGGTTTTAATTCTCCGCGAGATGCTTTTAAGGGTATGTTGGTTTCGGAGGAATATATTATTTGGGATGTGAAAATATTTATAAAAGTTAGTAGAAAAAAAATAGTAATACAAATGGAGAAAATTTTTTGAAAAAACTTTTTGTTACGCTTTTGAAAAAAGAGCTTTTTACAATTTTGCATTCGTATTCTTTTTGGGTAAGTTTTTTATTTTTTCATTTTGTAATGTCTGTTTTGTTTTTGGTAATTCCTGTTTGGTTTGACTTGGGGTTTTCAAGTTTTAGTTATTTTTTTTCGCTTTATCCTTTTGTGTTTATAGTTGTAATTCCTATGCTTACGATGGGGGCGTGGACGGACGAATACAAAAGCCAAACCTCGAAGTTGCTTTTTTTATTTCCCGTTTCAGAAAGTGTAATTGTTTTGACAAAGTTTTTTGCTTGCGGAATTATGTTTTTCGTTCAACTGTTAACTTCGCTTTTAATTCCGCTTTCGGTGGCAGGACTAACTTATTTTGAAGGCGCGAGTTTTTTATTTTCTTTTTTTTCGAGCTTTGCTTTTGCACTTTCCTGCATTGCAATTTCTTTGAGTGCGAGTTCTGTTTCCGAAGAAAGTGCAATTGCTTTTGTGTTTAGTTTTTTGACAATTGCGTTTTTTTCGTTGGTGCATTTTATTTTAAGGTTTGTAAATCTTCCAAAAGTGGTAGAAAGTTTTATTAAAACAATTTCTTTTAGTCAGCATTTTCAAAATGCAAGTTTAGGAATTTTTGATTTGAGTGATTATATTTTTTATTTTGCTTTGACACTTTTTGGAATTGCATTAAATGTTTTTATTTTAAAATATAAAAGGATAAAAAAATGAAACACGAATTTAAATTACAGTTTGGCTTGCATATAATAATCGTAATCCTTTTAATTTTTATTTCAAGCAAAAATTTTTTTCGTTTTGATTTTTCGAAAAATAAAATTTACACTTTAACAAAGTATACAAAAAATATTTTTGAAAACTTAAATGAAGAGCTTACTCTTACTTGGATAGCATCCGACAATGTGAAAAAATTTTTTCCGAATGTAAATTATCTTGAAGAGCTTTTAAAACAATATGCTTCGTTAAATAACTGTACTTTTGAAATTCAAAACTCAAGCACATTGAGCCAAACTGCATTGACAAACTTAGATATTTATCCGCAACAAATTACAAGTTCGACTCGAGACGAGGAACGGCTTGTAAATGTTTATTCTGCTGTTTTGATTGAGTACAAAGGAATGACAAAGGTGCTCCCTTATGTTTTTGATTTACAAGAAATCGAATACACAATTGCAAATAATGTTTTAGCTTTAATCGAAGACAGCGAAGGCTTGTCGCAAAAAAGGTTTGTTTATATTTTAACATTTCCAAAAGCTTTGGATACAAATTATATTTATGTTACTCCGTTTTTAGAATATGAAAATTTTATTCCCATAAGAGTTCACGAGGAAAATCTTACGAGTTTAAATTCTGAAATTCCATTGATTGTTATCGGTTCTTCTTTTATTACTGACGAGCAAATTCAAATGATAGATTCTTTTTTGCAAGCTGGTGGCAATGCTGCGTTTTTTATTTCTGGTGTAAAAATTGATGTTGATGGCAATTGGGCTTGTACTCCAAAAGTGAATGACAAACTTCTTTCACTTTTAGCGGACTACGGTTTTATTATTGCACAAGATTTGCTTTTAGACATTTTTAATTTTCCGCTTAATATGACAAGCACAGACGGTCGCACATCCGAAATAATTAACTACCCTTTTTGGTTGAGAATAAATTCAGAGCAAGCAGATTTGTCTCAAGCTTTTTTTTCTGGTTTTAATACGCTACAAATGTATTGGGCGTCTTCTTTGGATTTGGACTTGCGACTTAATAAAAATTTAAAACCTGTTCTGACAACGAGCAGTCAAGCTAAAAGAATGTTCGAAAAATTTTTAACGGATCCTTTTTTGTTTTCAGAAAAAAATACTGAAAGTTTAGAAAAAAATAAATATATTCTTGCAGCAATTAGCGAGAGCAAACAAAAAATTTTTGTAACCACTGATGAAAATATTTTAAGCCGCTGTATTGAATTTACAAATTCGGATGCAAATATAAAAACTCTTTGTGCTATTACACAATGGCTAAACAATAAAGAAGAATTATTAAAACTAAAAAACAAAATTTCTACTCTAGCACCTTTTAAAACTTTTGAAAAAGAAAATGTTATTACCGATACAAAAATTTTTTCGCAAGTTTTAAACTTATTAGTTGTGCCTTTGATAATTCTACTTGTTTTTATTTTTAAAATATTTTTTATAAATGCAAATAAAAAAATACAAGCGAGTGAAGTATGAAAAATTTAAAACTTAAAACAAAAATTTTATTTTGTATTTCTGCTATTTTACTTTTTGTAAGTATAGCAAGCTCTGTTGATTTAAAAAAACAAAACCAAGAATTTTCTGAACTTTTATTAAAAGACCTTTGTGAAAAAATATTTCGAATAAATATTAGTTTTGAAAAAGAACAAAATAAAAAAATTATAAACTTAAAAAAAATAAACGGAGATTTTTTTTTAATTGCTGATGACAATAGTGCATACAAATTAAAAGAAAATGTAATTTCAAATTTTTTCACCGCTCTTACCACAAAAAATAAAATACTTTTAGTTTCAAAAAATAAAACGACTAATCTTATAAACCCTGTCGACATTATTTTGTATTCCGAAAGTGAAAAAATTATTTCACAAATACGCTTTGGTGACTTAGATGTTTTAGGTTTAAATCGGTATGTTCAAATGGGAAATGTAAACATTTATAAGTTGCCTGATATTTATTCGAGTTTGTTAAATGTAGAAAACTCCACTTGGATTGAAACACAAATTTTTAAAAAAATTTTGGAAAAAAAATCTGTGCAGTCTGTTTATTTGAATGACAAGATTATTGTTAGAGACAGTGAAAATAAAAATGCGTTTACAGAATTTGAAAAAAGTTTGCGGAGTTTTCATGTGCTGGATATTTTTAATAATAATGTGAATGCCGTTTCAAATTCTGATTTTTTTGTAAGCAGTGAAGAAAAAATAAAAATAGTTTTAGGAGACAGCAATAGTTTTGAAATAAGTTTTTGTCAACTTTTAAATGGCGACTATAAAATTTTTAGTAGCATAGACAACTTAAACTATATCGCAAGCAACTACGCTGTCGGAAAACTTTTTTATGTTTTGGAACGCTTAAACGAATAACACTTACGATAATGCAACAATCGGATCTAGCTTCGATGCTTTTATCGCTGGGCGTATACCAAAAATAATACCAACCGTGAGCGAAACAAGGAAAGCGATAAGCGTGCCTTGTGTGTTTATAACAAACTGCATCTTTGAATCAGGGATTTCAAAACCTACAATAGCGTCCAAAGGAATAATACTAACTATTCCGTAACTGGCTAAGATACCCAAAGCAACTCCTATTATTCCGCCTGTGAGTGTGAGAGTTGCAGCTTCTATTAAAAACTGCGAATGTATATTTTGTCTTGTAGCACCAATAGCTTTGCGTATACCAATTTCTTTTTTTCGTTCGTTAACAGTTGCCGTCATAATATTCATAATGTTTATACCGCCGACAAAAAGAGAAATAAAAGCCACACCACTTAATACCAATTCAATAATTGTTAAGGCTTTATTAACTTCGGTCATAACCGACTTTGCGCTAGATGGGTATACCGAATCTTCTGTACCCGCAAACTTATCAGAATATGTCTTGATCGTATCCATTACGCTTTTATAATCTTTTTCATCTTTTATAAAAACTTCAGCCATAGGAGAACTTTTCGAATGGGTAAGAGAAGTTAAAAAAGTTCTCGGAACAAAAATGTCATAGCTGGGTCGATTTGAATTTTTATTCGCTTTTAAAACACCCACTACTTCAAAATAAAAAAGTATAGGCTGTTGAGCACCATTATTCATTTGAAAACTTTGTCTCTGCCCGAAACTCATAGAAAATTTTTTTCCCAAGGGTGAGCCTTCAGGAAAAAGTTCTTTTGCTAGATCAGATCCGATAATTGCTTTTTGTCTCCGTTCTGCAAAATCGCTGTATGAAAAATCTTCACCGTATTCAATTGATATTTTTTTAGCTTTTAGATAATCTCGCTCAACACCTGTTAGCGTTTGCATTCTACGGTCCTTATGCATTTCAGCAGTACCCTTTAAAACATTCCCCGAATAATCACTCGTATAAAAAACATATTCTATTTTATCAGAATCTTTAAGCAAGCCTTGTCGGTACTTTTCGGTGAGTTCTAAACTCATCCGTTTTTTTTCGCGACTCCAGTTGGGATACACAGTAATAAGATTCATAGGCATATCCAGCGAAGAACTAAAAATCATTTTAAGAGATGCGTACATTGAGCTACCCAAATTAGTAATTATGCTTACTGTAAAGATGCCAATAATAATTCCCAAAAGTGAAAGAAAGGTTCGCATTTTATGCAAGCGAAAATTTTGTAAAGCTACAAAAAAATCTTCTAACATTATTCGTTCTCCAAAGCAAGTATTGGGTCTAGTTTTGCAGCTTGTATCGCGGGATACAAACCAAAAAAGACACCTATGCAAACTGAAACTATAACAGCAATGAGCATTCCTTTTGTGTCAAAAATTAGCTGTAGCGTAGGAGCACCTTCTCCCCCTGTTGCATTTGTTGCATTTAATAATGCTATTAAAATACCACCGATGCCATAGCCGACAATACAACCTAAAACTGCGCCAACTCCCGTTATCGTAATTGCTTCTGCTAAAAATTGCGTGATTATATTTTGCTTGGATGCACCAATTGCTTTTCGGATTCCTATTTCTTGCTTTCGTTCGGTTACCGTAACAATCATAATATTCATAATCCCAATTCCACCGACTAAAAGAGAGAGCCCTGCAATCACACCAAAAACCAAAGTTACAACTTTCAATGTACCAAGGAATTGCTGAACAATTTCTTCAAGGCTCGCAATTCGAAGAGCCTCAGGCTGACCGGCAATTTCTTCTGTTATTCTTTTAATATCTTTTTTTACTTCTCCTACATATTCGGGACTCTTAGCAAGAAAGGTTATCGATGTTCCATCATAACTAAGTCCAGTTCTTCTGACAAAGGCTTCGGGAATTACTAAATAAAATCTAGTTTGTCCATTCAAGGTTTCAGTATTTTCTAAAACCCCCACTACTTCAAAAGACATAGGAACAAAAAATTTTTCCATAGAAAGATCTCGTCCAACATTCATTACATAAAACCAAATTTTTTTTCCAACAGCGTTGCCTTCGGGGAAAAACCATTTTGCAATCTGCTCCCCAATAATTATTTTATTATTGCCATCAGCATAATCGGCAACGCTAAAATCTCCACCAGAAGAAAACTTTAACCTTTCAGACTTTGTCCAGCCATATTCGACTGCTCGAATCTCCTGCCATTCTAAAACAACCTCTCTAACAACAGCATTTGCTCTGATATATCGCACATAATATGCCGCAGCAAGATTGGGAATATTTTCAAAAAGCTTTTTTCTATAAGCATCATTTATTTTAAAGTTGTATGGAGTTTCTTTTGTGTCCATAGCTATAATTAAATTAGGATTCATATCTTCAAAGATACTTCTTATGGCTGCTTCAAGAGAAGCACTTGCACTTGTTATTGCTATAACACAAGCAATACCTATCATAATTCCTGATAGCGACAAAATAGTTCGCCCCTTGTTAGCTTTAAAATTTTGAATTGCTGAATAAAAATCTTCTATCATATTTTAATCCGTTTTAATGTAAAGAAATCTTATTCTCTTTTTACCTTGTCCTCAATTATAAGCCCGTCTTTAATATGAATTACACGAGGTGTTAAATCTGCAATTTCTGTGTTATGTGTTACAATAACCAAAGCCGTCCCTTTTTTATTTATGTCCAAAAACAAATCCAAAACCGACAAGCCCGTTTCACTGTCTAAAGCACCAGTTGGCTCGTCTGCTAAAATAACTTTGGGTTTTGTAACGAGAGCTCTTGCAATAGCAACTCTTTGTTTTTGTCCACCCGAAAGTTCGCTCGGTTTGTGTTTGAGGCGTTCGGAAAGCCCAACCTTTTCAAGCTCCTCTTCTGCAAGTTTTTTACGCTCTCGCATCGGTACACCTTGATAGCGTAGTGGCAACATAACATTTTCTAAAACTGTATAACTCGGAAGTAAAAAATACTGCTGAAAAACAAAACCGACTGTGTTGTTGCGTAAGTTCGCTAAATGCTTGTCTGACATTTTTGCTGTGTCTTCCCCATCAATTAAAACAGTTCCGCTACTTGGTCTATCTAAACAACCTATCATATTCATACAAGTTGTTTTTCCTGAACCTGACGGTCCGACGATCGAAACGCAACCACCCTCTTCAATATCAAAGGAAACACCTCGTAAGGCATGCACTTTAGTTTCACCTAAGGAAAAAGTTTTTGTAACATTTTGTAAAGATATAATACTCATAATTTATCCTAAAAGTTAAAACACTTTTACCACTGATTCATATCCATACTACCGTGATTTACAACCGTATCACCTTCAGCTAGCCCCGAAATAATTTTTACAAAGCCTTGCATATAAGGCTCTATTTCAATTTGTACTTCCTCCGTACTATCTCCAACAATCTTGTCAGCTACAGGTACACCCTCGACATATCGCACACCACCCGTTTCTAAAATCAAAACTTCAGAACTTTCCCCAACGATAATACTTCCGTCAAAAGAATAGCCCGGCAAAATTTCATCGGGAGGATTGTCAACTTGAATAAGGGTATCCACAACCGTCCGTCCAATATCAGTAACGCGAGCAAGGGCAGGATAAGAAACTACATAGCCTTCCACAACTAAATTCTGTTGCGAAGGAAAATTAAGCATAACCTTTTGATTGACTTGTAGATTTGCAGAATCCATTTCGTTTACTTCGACTGTGGCTTTTAAATAACTTCTATCAACGATTGCACCGAAACTATTTTTAGGCATAGCATATTCGCCTTCGGAAACTTTTAGTGAAGCGATAACTCCATCAAACTTTGCTCGCACAGTTCTATCGTCAAGTCGCTTTTTAAGCATATTGTATTGCTCCTTTAAAAGAGCAAGTTTACGAGGGGATGCATTTATTTCTTCTTGACGCATTGTAAATTCTTGATTTGCAAGATTGTAACGCTCTTCACTGTCGTCAAGCTTAAAAATAATGTCACCTTTTTTTACAGTCTGCCCCTCTTTTACAGGAACATATTCTACCAAGCCTTCTCCCGGAGATTCTAAAAGCTGGGTGCGAGCCGCTGAAATATAACCTGAAATTGGTATATTATTTCCAGAAACTTCTTTGATGACAGTCAAAGGTGGCAAATTTTCATCTTGCTCATTTTTTGGTTTGACTTTTAAAAAAATTATAACTGCTATAATAAGAATAATAGGAATTATAATAAATCGTTTTTTAAATCGTTTTGATTTTGGCATAGCCATATTATTTTTCTCCTGCCGTTTTAGTATTTGTATTATCGATATTTGTTCCAATATTAAAAGATTGAGTTACTTGAATGTTAAAGTTTATCACATTTGCTTTTGCTTGTGCATATTTTATAAGAGCTTGTAAATACTCCAAATGAGCTTGAGAATTTTCAAGCTTATTTGTATAACCATCTACAAAAAGTTTTTGCACATCGGCAGCATTCTGCTCGTAAATTTTATACTCATAATTTGCCGCTTCAGACAAAAGACTTAATTTTTCCGCATTTGACTTTATATCAGAAACTTGAATTTCGCATTTTTCTGTTTCATTTTTAAAATCCAATGCATCAAGCTCATTTTGCAATTTTAGATTTTTGTTATTGAGAGTTTTGTAATAAATGTCAAGCGGATTCAAAGTAATTGCCAAGTTCAATGATGGATTTTTTAACTTATCCAAATTAAATGTGAGCCCAGAAGAAAGACTTCCGCCGGGAAACTGAAAATTCAAACCACCTGAAAACGATTTGGTTTTTACATTTGTTTCAGTCGGCAAAGTAATTTTATCTTCCATGTAAGAAAACCCTGAGTTTGCTGAAAGAGTAAAAGAAGAGTTTTTTATTTTTCTATACTCAAGATTTGTTTCATATTTTTGTTTGGTTTTTAAAAACTGCTTTGAATTTTCCAAAGATAATGAAGTCGTATCAAAAACCTTTTCTTCAGGAATTGTTTTGGACAGCTCCACAAAAAATTTTTCAAGCGTTTCCAAAAAATTTTTATCTTTTAAGTTAAATTCTTTTTCGGCACCACAGCTATTAAAAAACTTTTCCACACTTTTTAGAAAAATTTTTTCATTTGTTTCCGCTTGTTTTTTACTCGCATTTGCTTTTAACTCAGCTGCTTTAAATCGCACTGAATTGCTTGCATAACCTTCTAACTTAATTCTGCGAAATTCAATATCAGCGGAAACATTTTCCAGTTGCTTTGACAAATAAGCTAAATACAAATCCATAATTTCTTTGCAGTCTGTCAAAAACTCCGCTTCAATAATTTGCTTGCTAAAGTTCAATCTTTCGGCAGCAGCATTTTTTTCTTCAAGAGCAATTTTGCGTTGAAGTCGTTGAGTGGAAATCGCATTTGAAAAAATGTCAACACCGATGTTAAAATTTACACCTTTAGACGAATAACCGTCAGTCATTTTTTTAAAAGGCACACTCAACCCAAAATTCAAATTGCTAAGACTCGGCATCGAAACCTTTGCATTTGGAGCTAAACTATAATTCACACCGTCATCGTTAAAATCAAAGTTCATACTTCCCGTGCTTAAATCTAAAATCAAAAAAGAACTCAAAAGCTGTTGCTTATACATATTTTCCGCAATCATTGCTTCGTTTTGAACCTTTATAAACTCGTCCGAATTTTTTTCTCGATGTTCTAAACATTTTTGATAAAGACTTGTTTCTACAGACTCTTGCGAAAAGCCCGAACCCACAAGCAAGATAAAAATTATTCCGCAAACTATTTTTTTCATACAACTTTCCAAGTCTTAACCTCTCCTCTAACCTAGTATAATCATACACAAAAAAATGTCAAGCCTTTTTTGAAAATATTTTTATCTTTTATATTACCTTAACAATTGTTAATAATCAATAAGTATTGATTTCCGAGTTCAATATTCCAATCAAGTTAATAATACTAGTCCTAAAATCTTCGAGTTCGCTTAATTTATCTTTTATTTCTCCTTGAACTCTCATATCGTTAAAGATATTATCAAACCAAATATCAAAAAAATTATCACGCATAGTATCACTAATTTCTGCAGGCAGTTGCATATTTATATCTTTAAGTTCTCTATTAAGTATATTTAAGGAGTTAGATATTTCTCTGATATTATCGTTGGCTTCTTTAATTTTTTCTCTTTTTATAAAGCTTGAAAGTGTTCCATTGCTAAATAAATCAAAAATCCCCCAAGTTGAAGCCTTTTCTAGTGAAGATATTGCATTATCAAGTCTATTAACAACATCTTTTGCCGCTGTTCTTGCCTCTTTAAGTTCTTTTAGTCTGTCCATTTGCTACCTCAAATAAAGTCCGCATAATTGTGTAAAAGGTCACATTTTAACTTCGATCTGGTAATTATATAACCGAAAAAATCAGTTAGAGAAAAACAAAACATAACCAAGTTTAATTCTAGAATAAGTTTGGAAAAACTTCAAGAGTCAATTGATGCAAAGTAAAAAATGATCTACTAAAAGATGTGCTTTTGCAGAAAAAAATAATTTTGTAGTTAAACTCCCCCTCAAACAAATTTTGTTTAAATAGGTTTTTGTATAAATTTAGCTCTTAAAAAGTTTTAGGTTTTCAAGGCTTTTTATAAATTTGTTTTTTGCAAAATAAATATCTAGATTTTTTGCTCCACTAAACAGGTTCTTGCAAAAATTGGTATTTTAAATTTTTGCAAGATACCCTAAATATAAAACCTATTTTTTCTGGTAGTTCTCTGCTACATAAGGCACACCCTTTTCGTAATCTTTTAAGATTTTAGCCACGGAGCTACTTAGTAGCAAAAGAGCAATCAAGTTTGGAATAGCCATAAACCCGTTAAATAAGTCGCTCAATTCCCAAACGAGGTCAATTTTCAAAAGACTTCCAAGGAAAACAAAGGCTACAACTAAAAATTGAAATGGTAAAATCGCCTTTTGTCCAAAAAGATAGCGTATATTCGTTTCGGCAAAATAATACCAACCAATAATCGTAGAAAATGCAAAGAAAAAAAGACAAAGTGCAATAAAAATATAACCAACATTTTCACTTCCAAGAGCAGAGCCAAAAGCGTTTTGCACAATTTCTATACCTTCAAGTGCTGGCTTTGCGTCTACATTTTGAGATAAAACCAAAAAAACCGTTATTGTTAAAATAATAAAAGTATCAATAAAAACCGAAACAATACTGATAACGCCTTGATGAATAGGATGATCTACTTTAGCAACAGCATGTGCATGAGGTGTAGAACCCATACCAGCTTCATTCGAAAACAAGCCCCTAGCAATACCGTACCTTGCAGCTTGTGCAACAGATACACCAGCAGCACCACCCCACATAGCTTCAGCTGAAAACGCTGCTCTAAAAATAAGAGAAAACATTGCTGGTATATGAGATGCATTCATTATAATAACCACCAAACCAACAGCCATATAAGCAAGAGCCATCAGTGGCACCAATTTTTCAGTAACAGATGCAATTCGTTTAATCCCTCCGATTAAAATAACTGCAAGTAAAAGAGCTAAGAAAATACCAGTAACCCAAGTTGGAATGTTTAGGGCATTTTGAAAAGCGTACGAAATAGAATTAGATTGAACCATATTGCCCATCAAACCCAAAGCTAAAATAATGGCAATGGCAAAAAAACCTGCAAGGAACTTTGCAAAACCTGTATTTCCTAAGCCCTTTGAAATATAATACGCAGGTCCACCAACTACTTGCCCGGTTTTATCCTTTGTTTTATAAATCTGAGCTAAGCAAGCTTCAGCAAAAATTGTTGCCATTCCAAAAAACGCAGCAAGCCACATCCAAAAAATAGCACCGGGTCCACCCATCATCAAAGCGGTCATCGCTCCAACAAGGTTTCCAGTACCAACTTGAGCAGCAATTGCTGTAGCCAAGGCTTGGAATGAAGTCATCCCGCCCTTGCCAGCCGCTTCACCTTTTAGAGAAAAAATTCCAAAAAGCGATTTCCAGCCCGCTCCGAATTTCCGCACCTGTACAAGTCCAAGTCTAATTGTAAAAAACAAGCCTGTACCACACAAAAGGGGAATAAGAAAAAAAGGTCCCCACACAAAACTGCCAATCTTAGCAACAACATTGGTCAGTGTTTCAAGAAATAGTTCCATAACCCACCTCCACTACGGTCTATTTTTTAAAAGTGTAACTTGTATTTTATAAACTGTCAAGTACCTTTTCCCTATTTTTGCATAAATAAAATTTTATTTTATTATTTGGGCAAATTAACTTTGTTTTCTTGTCCCATCAGACGCTCTTGTTGTGCGAGATACTTGTTTGACTTTGTATTGAGTTTTTTGCGAAAGTTTACGCTTTAGCGTTTAATTTGCGTTCTGCTCTCATCGTTTTGAGTTTCATTGCTGTTCTATGGCTTGCTTAAGGACAAGAATTTTTGACACAAAAATTCTTGTCCCGACTTTGCCAGATTTCGTTTTAGCTCATTCGCTAGTTTAAGACCGCTCACCCATCCAAAGTGAGCGGATAAGCGTTTTTCGCAAATAAGCCCAAGTCTTATTTGTGTAAATACCAATTAAAATTCTTTATCTGTTTATTGCTCACCCTTTATTAAAATTTATTCCCATTCAATTGTGGCTGGTGGTTTTCCTGTAATGTCATACACGATACGATTTATGCCCTTGACTTCATTAATAATACGGGTGGAGATTTTTTCTAAAAGCTCAAAAGGAATATGCACGATACTTGCTGTCATAAAGTCATTGGTTTTGACGGCACGGAGAGCGAGTGTGTAGTCGTAGGTTCGAAAGTCGTTCGTAACGCCAACTGTGCGATTATTTGTAAGAACTGCAAAATATTGACTTGCTTCGACCTTTGCCTTTTCCAGCTCCGTGCGGAAGATTAAATCCGCATCTTGAAGTATAGAAATTTTTTCAGTGGTGATTTCACCGATAATTCTAATTGCTAAACCCGGACCGGGAAAGGGTTGACGGTTTACAATTTTTTCAGACAAGCCAAGTTCCGAGCCGAGCTGCCTAACCTCATCCTTGAATAAATCACGAAGCGGCTCGACCAAAGATTTAAACTTTATATTTTTAGGTAAACCGCCGACATTATGATGGCTTTTAATTATAGCCGAACCTGCCGTGCCACTTTCTACTATGTCAGCGTAGATCGTTCCTTGTGCTAGAAAATCAACCTCACCTATTTTCAAAGCTTCTTCTTCAAAGATTCGGATAAATTCTTCACCAATAATTTTGCGTTTTTTTTCAGGTTCGGTAACACCTTTTAGTTTTTGTAAATATCGCTCACCTGCATTTACCCGCACAAAGTTCATCGCTGCATTTTTAAAAGCCTCTTCCACTTCATCGCCCTCGTTTTTACGCATCAGTCCTGTGTCCACAAAAATACAGTTTAAGTTTTTTCCAATTGCTCTGTCGAGGAGGGCTGCCAACACTGAAGAGTCAACTCCACCTGAAAGTGCAAGTAAAACCTTACCATCACCGATTTGCGTTTTTAACTTTTGAATTTGCTCTTCTAAAAAATTTTTTATTTGCCAAGTTCCCTTTGCTCCACATATATTAAATAAAAAGTTTTTTAAGATTTTATTTCCCGATTTTGTTTGTTCTAATTCGGGGTGAAACTGCACAGCATAAAGTTTTTTGCTTTCATTTGCCATTGCCACATTTTCTGTGTTTGCGGTGGAAGCAATTGAAATAAACTGTGGCGGAAGTTTTTTTACGCAGTCTGTCTGGTTCATCCAAGTTTCCGAAGTTTCAGCTAAACTAGAAAAAAGAGGATTATCAGTTTTGAACTTTGTAATAATTTTCTCTAATTCGTTTTTTTCAGCTCTCGCAACTTCGCCACCTAGAGCCTGTGCCATCACTTGCATTCCATAACAAATTCCTAAAACAGGAATACCCAACTCAAAAATTTCAAGGCTCGGAAGAGGTGAATCTTTTTCGTAAACGCTATTCGCTCCTCCAGTAAAAATGATGCCTATTGGTTTTTCCGCTTTAATTTTTTTTAATGCTTTTTGATACGGTACAATTTCAGAATATACTTTTAAGTTTCGGACACGCCTTGCAATTAGCTGAGAATATTGTCCGCCAAAATCTACAATAACGATTTTTTCAATTTGCGATTTCATACTTTTATTTTAAATTTTTATAAGAAAAAAATCAATACATATTGAAAAATTTTTAATCTTTCATTATATTAAAACTATGAGTATGGATGTTCAAAAAATCGAATGGCAAGAAAAGTTAGATTTGGGCTACCCACTAATTGACGGGCATCATAAAAAACTAGTGTCGCTAATAAACGAGTTTGGTGATTTACTTTCTTCCTCAAGCGAAAAATATAAAACCTCTGTGGGTAAGGTTTTAAAAAGTTTAATTGACTATACAATTTATCATTTTGACGAAGAAGAAAAAATTATGAATAAATACAAATACGGCAATCTTAAAGAACATAAAAAAGTGCATGAAAATTTTGTAAACGAACTCAAAAGTCGCCTTATACAAATTTTATCAGGTGATCAAGAAAACGGTATTAAGTTTTATACATTTTTGTGGAACTGGCTTTTTGAACACATTGCCGTTGTAGACAAAAAGTGGGCAGCACATATTCGCGAAAAATATCCCAACGCAAAAATCGAATAGCAAGACAAAACTAAAATCGTTTCACTTTTTATTTTAACATTTTTACAACTCAAGCTTTTTTGCTAAAACTTTTTCCTCTCACCTTGGATGGGTGAGAGGTCTAAAACTCACGATTAGAACTTTTTGCTAAAGTATAAAACTTATCCGTAAAACTTGCCTTGAGATTTTACGCTTAATTAAAGCGTAGCCCAAGTTTACGCTCGAGCAATTTACTTCACGAAAATTTTTTCCCTTTTGCTTTTTACGAAATTTACGCATCGCCTTAAAAAATATATATTCCTATATTTGAAGGAGTCAATATGAACAAAACGTTTGCACTTTTGTTTAACAACAACATTTTATATAATTATACTGATATTACTTTTAATCATTAGAATTATTGTTTTACTTTTTGGTTTTTCTAGCAGTAGGAAAAGGATAAAAGCTGAAGCACTACAAACTAATTCCGTATCTGATGCACAAGACTAGTAGCGTTACCGTTATTCAATGTGTTTAATATTTTACATATCGGGTGCTTTTTCTTTGAACAAAAATCTTGTGCGAATTTAATTTTACGACTTTCATAAAGCAAAAAAAAGTCTCTTCAATACAATTTATCGAAGAGACTTTTTAGCTATAACATTAAAGCTTAAATTTTAGAGTTTGCATTAACCCCAGAAGTTTTGTAACATTGGAGCAATAACCAATGAAACCATAGACATAAGCTTAATTAAAATATTAAGTGAAGGTCCAGAAGTGTCCTTAAAGGGGTCGCCAACAGTATCACCAACAACAGCTGCTTCGTGTGCAGGTGAACCTTTACCGTCTGCATTACCTTCAATAGTTTTTTTAGCATTGTCCCAAGCTCCACCTGAGTTAGACATAAAGATAGCCAAAGCAACGCCTGAAACTGTTACACCAGTTAATAAACCGATGAGCATTTGAGCACCGCCTAAAAAACCTACGAGCACAGGTGTAGCAATAGCAATAATACCGGGCAACATCATTTCTCGTAATGCAGCCTTTGTACTAATATCTACACATCTAGCATAGTCGGGTTTTTCTGTGTCTTGCAAAATACCGGGGTGTTCGCGGAATTGGCGACGAACTTCTGCAATCATTTGATTTGCAGCCTTACCAACAGCGTCCATTGTCATTGATGAAAAAAGGAAAGGAACAACGGTTCCCAAAACAATACCTATTAAAACATGGATTTCTGTAACGTCAACTGAGGAAACGCCCGAAGCTTCTTTAAATGAGCTAAACAAAATAATAGCAGTTAAAGCAGCCGAACCAATAGCAAACCCCTTACCGATAGCGGCAGTTGTATTTCCAACTGCATCCAGCTTGTCAGTAATGTTTCGTATATCTTCAGGGAAATTTGCCATTTCTGCCAAACCACCAGCATTGTCCGCAATCGGTCCGTAGGCGTCTACAGCTAGCTGAATACCAAGTGTAACCAACATACCAACCGAAGCAATACCTACACCATAAAGCCCTGCAAAGAAAAAACTTCCACCAATAGCACTAACAATTAACACTAATACAGGGAAGGTACTTTGCATACCAACTGCCAAACCTGAAATAATTGTAGTTGCAGCCCCTGTATCACAAGCTCCAACAATTTTGTTTACAGGTTTTTTTCCTGTGCCTGTGTAAAATTCAGTTACAATACCAACTAGCACACCTGCTGCTAAACCGATAATCGTGGAAAGGAAAACATGATAGTACTTTACGGTTTTGGTTAAACCTGCAACTGTAAATTCGGCATCCTTATAAAATACAAACATTAAACCAAAAACCAAGGCGGTTGCTAAAATTGCAGCACCAAATGTTCCTGTGTTCAAAGCTCTTTGAGGATTTTGGTTTCCTGAAGTTCTTACAAAAAATGTTCCAATTATAGAAGCTATAATTCCAATAGCAGCAATCATCAGTGGAAGAAGCATAAGACTTAGCTTTACATCACCACTAGCTGAAACGGTTAAACCTAAAATCATTGCACCAACGATTGAGCCTACATAAGACTCAAAAAGGTCAGCACCCATTCCCGCAACATCACCAACATTATCACCAACATTATCAGCAATAGTTGCAGGGTTTCTGTGGTCGTCTTCAGGAATACCTGCTTCTACCTTACCTACAAGGTCAGCTCCCACGTCTGCAGCCTTCGTATATATACCGCCACCAACGCGTGAAAAAAGAGCAATCGCTGATGCCCCAAAAGAAAAGGCTGTTGCAAGAGGTAAAACACTATTATTCAAAGTATCTTCATCTATACCCATAAGCTTGGTCGCTGTAAACATAACAATAAAAAGTCCAATCAAGGCTAAGCCAACAACACTCATTCCCATAACAGAGCCACCCGAAAAGGCAACCTGCAAAGCAGCACCTAAGCCCTTTTTGCTTGCAGCCTCAGTTGTTCGACTGTTAGCCTTAGTTGCAACTTTCATACCGAAAAAGCCTGCTAACATTGAGCTAATTGCTCCCAATAAAAACGCTGCTGACTGAAAACGCAAGGCTCCAGTGTTAAAAACTGCTAGCAATACCGCCACTGCAATCATAAAAGGCAAGAGCGTTAAATATTCGCGCTTTAAAAAAGCCATAGCACCATCAGCAATATGTTGTCCAATTTCTTGAAGAACAGCATTTGTAACGGTCTGCTTATTTATCCAAGTAGCCTTAATAAACGCATAGAGGAGAGCTAAAACTCCCGCTACTAAAACGCCAATCAAAATTAAATCCACACTCATAAATTCCTCCGAAATGTGTTACCAATATACAAAGAGTCCTTTAAGCAAGGACATCTTTTGCATTTAAAAATAATACTATTATTATAATATAGAAAAAAAAATTCGTCAAGCCTTTATTTTCTGTTAATGAGATTAAGAAGTAAAATTTTTTATAAACTGCAAGTGGTATTAAGCAAAAAACACATTTTGAGAATATTACTTGCAATTTACAAAATTAAAAAAAGCTGGGTTATAAATTGCAAGAGGTATTGCCCCGTTTTTACAAAAAAAATCACAAAAGAAGGGCTTGACAAAATTGTAAAATTAGTCAATAATAGTAGATCTATAAAATCTTTGAAGTATAGAACTCCAACTGAAGTTTTTAATGAGCACTTGGTAGTACTTCAAAGTTGAATAGATATAAGTTTAGCAGTATAATATACAACATAAATCTGTAAAACAATAGAGAGGCATAAAGCAAAAACTATGATAAAAGGGAGTGGAAAATTGGCAGCATTTTTAGAAACTTTATCCAGTGTAGTACCTTTAACAATTATACTGTTACTTATTCAACTAGTAATACTTAGAGCACCATTAGCAGATATAAAAAAATTTACTGTAGGTTTTATATTCACAGTTATAGGCTTGCATATTTTTTTGATAGGCATTGAATGGTCTTTGATACCCTTGAGTAAATCGGTCGGTGAAAACTTTGTAACGCTTAAATGGAAATGGATTATATTAGTAATAGGTTTTGGTGTAGGCTATGCAGCAACGGCTGTCGAACCGGGCTTGCAAACCTTGGCTAATCAAGTTGTAGAGTTATCAGAAGGTGCAATTCCTTATAAAACATTAATAACAGGCGTTGCCATTGGAGTCGGTTCGGGGGTAGCATTAGGCTTGGCAAAAATATTATTTAATATACCATATAATTATATTGTAATACCACTATTATTGATAATATCCGTACTTACTGTATTCGCACCAGAACCTTTTAACTCTATTGCTTTTGATGCGGCGAGTGCCACGACAGGACCTGTAAACATTCCCATAAATATGGCTTTAGCTATTGGATTGGCAACAGTTATCGAAGGAGTAGACCCCTTACTTGCGGGGTTTGGAATAGTAGGATTAACATCTATCGGAACTATGGTATCGGTTTTAGTTTTAGGAATTATTTCTAAGTTTTAATGAGGCTAATTATGAAAAATATGAAGTGTATAATTGGAATTGTCGAAAGAGGAAAAGCTGATATGATTGTAAAAGCAGCTAAAAAAGCTGGTGCTTCCGGGGCAACTATTTTTTTTGCAAGAGGAACAGGTGAAACGGAGGCGAAAAGGTTTTTTAATATAAATGTAGAATCAGCAAAAGAAGTTATTATTATCTTAGCCGATACAAACGAAAAAGATAAAATCGTAGAAGCAATGACCGATGTGGGAAAAATAAACGATGCAGGCACTGGAATTATATTTACATTGAATATAGAAGATTTAATAGGACTTTCACATCGAGAAAATATAAAAAAATGAGTTGAATCTCGCAACAACACTTAAACTTGGTTTTGAAAAAGAAGTTGCACGAGATGAGCTTGAATTACAACGGTGTTACAATTCAAGTATTAACTGTATATTTTTATCGTCAAAAATTTTATCCTATTTTTATAATTTTTCACCAATAAATAGTATATTCTTTAGGTATTTCACCGAGGGCTTTTATAATATAATTATAAAATTTTTCAAAATTGTATATTTTATTATCGGTTGATTTTGAATTGTAAACATTTTTTATTAACTTCCATACATCTGGATTTTTTTTATTTATATCTTCTAAAATGTATTTTTTTGACTCAAAAAACCATTTTTGTTTGTCATAAAGTAAGTCCAAACCTAAATAAATATAATCATAAATAAACATTTCTAGTTCTATGAATTTTCCTTGTTTATTTAGACCTTTTAGTGAGGACAAACTTGAAGAAAAATCAGTAGACATCAATAGTTTTTCTTTTTCATTTAATGGAAGTGGTTCTTTCCAAGTATTTTTAACAATATCGGAATTCAGATATTCTTCAATCCAGTTTTCTTTATCAATTAGTATTTTATAGTTTTTAGATGCTTGAGTAAATCTTGTTCTTTTAGCTGTTTTTTTCTTAAAATTTTCTTCGTTTCTCCAAAGTGCTTGAACAAGAATATCTCCATAAAGTTTGTTTGTCGTCTTATCCACTGCATCTTTAGCGACAACCATTAAATCAATATCGCTATTGGAATGTTCATCACCTTTTGCTAAAAATCTGAAGAGAATGAAAATAATAATATTGAAGCCATGGAAAGTTTATTTGCAAACTATCTTAATGAAAGATTAGATAGATACTTAGCTATTTTAGCTTAGCAGTAAAATATTTTCTGTTATATTTATTTTTCTGTTCGACGACCACAAAATTGGCAAAAATCTCCCTCATTTCTGCCAAGCTGTTTCCCACAATGCGGGCATTTATTGTAAAGAAAATGTGGGATTAATCCTGACAGCGCAATAACAATACCTACATAAAACAACGGTTCATAAAAATATGCTGACAGCATAGTGATTAATCCCGCAAAAATTGAAATATCTCTAATCTTTCTTGCTTTCTTTACTGTCATAATAATCACCCCACAAAGCATTTGCTATATCATTAGGTCTAAGACTTGGTATTGGCTTGCCTGTCTCGATTTTATTTATACTAATTCTTGAACCCCCGACTTTTTTTAAAGTCTATGTTGGGACAATCCCAACGGCTTTCTGTATTCTCCAATTATATTTTTCATTTTATTCCTTCTTTCTTTCATTTTGATAACAATATTTAACCACAAATGAAATCTAATGTCAATTAGCTTTAGCTAACTTTTTCTTTTGCTTTATCTATCCTCCCAATAAAATTAAACTCGCCATTATCCTAAAAGGAAAAACCAAGATCTATTATTTATTACGAAATTGTAGTATTGAGTTAACTTACATCAATCTGTACTAAATCAACTTATCGTTGATCATATATATAGGTTCCGCCATTTGACCTGTAGTATCTAAATTATATTTAGATTCATAATATTTAATTATCTCTTCCTCAGATGGGAATTTTATCCATTGATATGGCTCTTGGAATGCTAACTTTTCTAGGAGATATACAGCCCCATCTTTTTCATATATTACTCCTACATGATCTATAAAAAGAAATGGATTGGATTTTTCTACAGTATCATGCACAACTAAAGCTAAAATCTTCAAGTTAGGATTTTTAAATTGAATTTCTCTTTCTTTAAGAGCATTTTCCAAAACTTTTTTTTGTTCTTCTCTATCGGTTGATAAACTTGTTGGTATTGGCGCAAAAAAGTTTTTAAATACTTCTAAATTTTCATCTGTCATATATTTAGTAGGCATATTTTCAAATGCATAATTATCAAAAGCTAATGATTCCTCAGATATGTTCTTAAAATTATCGTTGTTTACTACGATATCATCTCTTAATAAAGTAAATATTGCCATTCTACAGCAAATACCAATAAAATCAGGATATTTTTCCATCCATTTTTCAGCTATCTCATAGGAATCGTAATTCACCTTATCTAAAGTGTTCCAACCATTTAAAACTGAATCAGGTGCAGTTTTATTGTATATATTGATATAGTCAATATAATCCATGATGTATGATTTCTTTATTCCTGTTTGTTCTAAATCCTTAATAAGCTCTGATTTATCCTCTTCAGAAGTTAAGTTGCTGAATTTAACTTCAGGATTCACGTATGGATCAGTAATTCCAATAGCCCTTAAGTCTTTTGGCTGGCTAATTTCGTTTACATCAGAGCTATCCTCTCTCGAAATATTTAAACAAGCAGAACACATCATTGTCACAATAAGCAATATCGCTAATATTCCAAGTTTTTTATTAAAACTTTTTAAAATCTTCATTTTCATTATTCCTCCAAATCTTACTATCTATAAAAAACAAATTAGAATTTAACGCTCTGACATATATTTTTGAATTTCTTCAGAGGTTAATCTTCTTACCTGTGTATTTTTATATTCTTTATATTCATCAACAGTGAAAATAGGTTTCATATCATCACATATTTTATTTTTGTTCTTTTTTAAATATAGTTTTAACCCTTCAATATCTGCAAATATTTTATATGAAAGTTTTCCTTTTTCACTTCTTATTTCATATATTCCACAAGACTTTTTATTACTATAATCAGCTGTTCTTAAATATAATTTAGCAATTTTCGTAACATGTTTTCAAGAAAATTGACATATGGATTACCTTGTGTTCAAAATCTGTTAATAGTATCAATTATGATTATAGAAAACAATCTCTTGTTTAGATAAATCAATCTTGGCATGTATTCCAAACGGAATAATACAACGGGGTGTTGCATGCCCCACATTAATATTAACTACAACAGGAAGGGTCTTATTCTCAATTATTTCTTTTAAAATAACTTTATATTCATCAAAAAAAGCTTCATCTGCAGGTTTTCCTATCAATACACCGTTTACTACATCAAATAATCCATAATCTCTAAGTTCCTTTAACATTATACGATATTTTTCTGGACTAGCTTTTCCTTCACTCGATTCAAGAAGTAGTATCTTTCCCTTCCATTCATCTAAAGTAGGAAAAATGCTATACTTGGCGCATAAATCAACAGAGTCTTTATGCCTATTATTATTAAAAATATCATAAATCGTATCAATGCACCCACCAAGTATTTCTCCTTCGAAAAAATTACTTCCTTGCAAAAGTTCAAAGCCTTCATTTTTATGACTCGGCATTGATGTACCTATTGCTGCAGATGAAAAATCTTTCCTAGAATCATACCATATATGACTAGGTTTAATTTTTGAAATTGTTCTTGTTTCAATTAACTCATTAAAATATGATTTAGTATACGGAAGCATATCACCCTCTAATTCGCACACATCTGGTAGAAAAGCTTGCCCATAAAAAGTGTTTATGCCCACTTTATGCAGCATGAAATGATTCATTGTTGTATCTGAGAAACCAAGAAATATCTTTTGCTTTGAAGCCTTTTTTAATTCATCATTTTCAAAAAGATATGGTAATAAACGGTATGTATCATCTCCACCTATTGCACAAAGTATCATATCAGTATTACTTTCAAAAGCTTCCAACAAATCTTTTGCCCTACACTCAGGATTCTTTTCAAGATAGTCTACACCTTTTAAGGCATTTCGTGAAAAATGAACATTAAGACCATAGGATTCTAATCTTCTAACACCTAAATCAAGTTGGTGCCTTACAAATTTTTCTCCCAATATTCCTTTTGATAAGCTTACAATAGTAATATCTTTTACTTTTTGCTTATTAACCTTCATAATATTCTAACCTCTCCATCTTATAGATATTTAATAAATTTATAAATCGCTTAACGAGCAATATATATCTGTAAAAGTAAAAACATGTATATTCAGATACAAATCAGTTTATATAAATCATTTTTCTTAGTGACTGATGTGATTCTTAGAACAATTATGTCCGATAATTACTCTAAAAAGCACATCAATACCTGTTTTTGTTCTCTAGTAGAAGGCTCAAAAGTCTATACCCATCGTTACTATGTGCCGTTGTCATAATTATGACACGAAATCCACAAAAAAATCAAGCTCATCCAGCTCAATTGTAGCACTTCCAGAGTCTTTTTGCTCCTACTACCTTGTTATCGTCATCACACTTTCAACATGAGAATGATTGTCCAAACTTGCTACCTCTTTCCATATTCACTTTAAGCGAACATATTTATTGTCCAACTTATCTATAAAACCAATTTCTTTTTCTTAGATAAACTGAGAGTTATAATTTTCTAAATAGCAACATATCATATTCATCTTTACCAGCTTCAATAAATCCTATTGATTTCCAAAATCGAACAGAGTTCTCCTTACTACTATTAAGTTCATAGTATTGTGCACCATCTAATCTTGTGTACTTTTCAAATGTTTCAAAACACTTATGTCCTGTTCCATTTCCACGAAATTCTTGAAAGACCCAAAAATCAAGTATAAAACATTTCCCGTCTTCACTTTGATATGTACAATATGAAACAGCACCAATTCTTTTTCCATCACGAATAAAATGAGCCATATGTTGTTTATCATTATCACGAATCATATGATCTTCTAGAACCCCACGATAATCTCGTCCAGAGAAGTACCTAATTTCTTCATCTGAAATCATCTCATCATCAATCAAATAGTTTATATGTACATTCCAGAAATCATTTATATTTGATAAAGATACTTCTTCAATTTCAATCATTGTGTGTTCTCCGTAAGTTCTAATTTATCTATCTTTATAATTTTATTTTGCAATTTATTAGTTTAAAGCGAGATATGACTATCAAAATGATAGTCCTAATTATATTTAAAAAACGGATAAATTCAAGGTTGGTATATTCTACTATTTAACTTCTTAAAGAAAAAACATAAATAAGCTATTATTAAATTTCTTGTATTCCAATTTCCGTAAAATATTTATAAATTCCATTATAATAACTTGGATTCATTGTTTTATCTGAGGCATCGCCCTTTGGCAGAAAAATTATAAAGCCCTGTCTCGCACGAGTAAGTAATACACGATATACATTTTTTAAATTCGGTATAACTAGATAACAGCTAACTATTTATTTTTACGTGTTGTTGGACTTTGCAGAAAATTATTGTCATCTGCTGACAACTCCCAAGTTAAAGGGGTAATTACAGGGATACCGTCTAATGTTATATAGGGGTAATTTTCATATACAAAGAAATTGACAGATGTCTTTTGACCGTTATTCCTCTTGTGAGTGAAAACATACTTAAAACTTATTTTGGCATCTTTGGGGAGATCACGATATAATATGGTTGAATTATCTTCATCAATATTT